>JBOGMR010000388.1:0-3907 GCA_050746825.1 Bryobacteraceae bacterium
CTCTATCTCCGCGCCATCGCGATTCACGAAAAAGCGCCCGGCCCCAAACCGGCCGATCTTACTGAGTTCCGCAACAATCTGGCCGAGCTGTACCAGGCCCTCAGCCGTTACTCGGAAGCCGAACCGCTCTTCCGGCTCGCACTGCAGGATCGGCGCAAGCGCAATGCGGTGAGAAACAATCTCGCTGTTCTGCTGCGCAGTACCGGCCGGCTTGAGGAAGCAGAGGCAATGTTGAAGCAGGTGCTCGAGTCCGCCGATGAGAACGCGCCGTCGCCGAAGGAAAAAGCGGCTGCCCTCAACAATCTCGCCGAATTGCTTCAGGCGCGCGGCGACCAGCAGCAGGCTGAGTCTCTATACCGGCAATCCATCGAGCTTAAGGAAAAAACGATCGGCGCCGGGCACCCGGAGCTTGCCGTCACGCTCAATAATCTCGCCGATCTGTACGCCGGCCAGGGGCGAAACAAGGACGCGGAGTCTCTCTATCATCGCTCCCTGGGCATTTATGAAAATGCGTTTCCTACGGCCAACGCCCGGATCGGAACTACGCTGAACGGGCTCGCCATTGTGGCCCGTTCGCAGGGCCGGCTTGCGGAAGCCGAGGCTCTGCTTCAGCGCTGCCTGTCGATCTTTTCGCAAAGCCTGGGCGACGATCACCCGCGTACAGCCGTGACGATTGCGAACCTCGGCGTTCTCGCCAACCAGCAGGGACGCCACGCGGATGGAGAGAAACTGCTTCGCCAGGCTCTCTCCACCACCGAAAAAGCTCTGGGCGCCGATCATATGGACGTGGCGCACATCGTGAACAACCTGGGCATGGCCGTCGAAGGTCAAAACCGGCTCTCGGAGGCCGAGACGTTGTATCGGCGCGCTCTGGAAATCGCCGAGAAGACATTCGGTCCGCAGCATCTGCGCTTGGCGGGTGCGCTCACGAACCTGGCAGGAGTGCTCGATGCACAGAAACGGCTGGCGGATGCCGAGCCGCTACTGGCCCGGGCGCTCGCCATTCGCGAATCTGCATTGGGCCCGAATTCCGTTGAAGTTGCGGCCATTCTCGATACGCTCGCCAATCACTTCCACCTGCAGCAGCAATACGGCAAGGCGGAACAGGCTGCACGGCGCGCGCTGGACATTCGCGAAAAACAACTCGACCCAGAGCATGCCGATCTCTCGTTGTCACGCCGAAACCTGGCGCGCATTTTTCACGCGCAGGGCCGCCTCGCCGCGGCGGAACAGGAATACAAGGGTGCGCTGGCGATCCTCGAAAAAAACCAGGGCGGGAGCAGTCTGAAAGCGGCCTCCACGTTAAGCAGTCTCACGGAGATCTGCGGGATGCAGCACCGCTATGCCGAAGCGAGACGGCATCTGCAGCGCGCATTGGATATTTGGGAAGTGAAGTACGGTCCATCGCATCGCGATGTTGCAGCCGGCTACAACAATCTTGGCTACCTATTCTTCATGGATCGCCGCTACGATGACGCCGAAGTGGCCGTGCGCCGCGCCCTCGCGGCGTGGGAACGGATCTCCGGACCCAATCACCCGGACGTTGTCACCTCGCTCTCGAATCTGGCCGATCTTGCCGTCGCGCGCGGCCGCCGCAATGAAGCTGCGCCGTTGATGCGGCGCGTCAAATCGATTTTGGGACAGTAACCTCGCAGCGGCCGCGGCGGGCGGCGGCGTATCCGTAGCCTGTCCAAAAAGTGCTTGTCTAACGCTACATTCCTGTATAGACTTGGGGCACGTAGGATCCAAGCCACGTAGCAACCAGAAAAAAGAGGTGAGTTATGACTCGCATTGGTTCGTTGGCCCTGATCGCGGCAGTTCTTCCCTCCACCGCATGGCCTCAGGGCGGCAACAGTACGGTTCGTGGATCGGTTCGGGACCAGGCTCAAGCGGCGATTCCCGTAGCCACGGTAACGTTGACGAACGCCAACACGAATGTCGCACGAGCAACCCAAAGCAACGAGGTGGGCATTTTCGTTTTTCCGGGCGTGATTCCCGGCTCTTACCGCATCGTCGGAGAGTTTCCGGGCATGCAGCGGTTCGAGGGCAAGTTAACCGTGCAGACCGCCCAGGAGATGACGATCGATATCGTCCTGCAGGTGGCACAGGCGGCGACGTCAGTCGAAGTGCTGGACGTGACACCGTTGCTGCAGTCGGATAGTCCGGCGCTATCTCAGACTCTGGAGCGGCAGCGGATCGAGCAACTGCCCGTGCTGGGCCGCGGCTATCAGAACCTGCTGCAAACCGTCCCGGGCCTGGTCTATTCCAACCATGGACACCAGACGGGCGGCCGGCCCCTGGCCTATGGCCTGCAAGTCGGATCGACGCAGTTGACGATGGACGGCAACCCGCTGACCGAAGAGCACGACGGCTGGGACGTGGCGCGGCTTCCGGATTTGGACGCGATCCAGGAGCTGCACGTCGAGGTGAACAACTCCTCGGCCAAGTACGCGCGGCCGACCACGGTGGTGATGTCGAGCCGCAGCGGCACCAACGGGTTTCACGGAGCGTTGTTTTACAACAACCGCAACAGCGGCTACGGCGTGGCGCGACGGCGCGAGGACTATTTCCAGAAAGCGCCCTACGTGAACCGCAATGAGTACGGCCTGTCGGCCGGTGGGCCGCTGTCCATCCCGAAGCTCTATAGCGGCCGCAACCGGACGTTCTGGTTTTTCTCGTGGGAAGGTACGCGGTCGAAGATCGACTCCACCACGCAGTTGGTCGTGCCGACGGAGGCGATGAAGAACGGGGACTTCCGCGGCTTGGTCGACGGCCAGGGGAGGCAATACAACCTGTTCGATCCGTTCACCACCAACCCCACCACCTGGGCGAGACAGCCGCTGGCCTATCGCGGCGTCGCCAACACGATAGACCCGGCCAGGATCAGCCCGGTGGCCAAGTTCCTGTTCAACATCACGAAGGCGCCGACGCACCCGCAGATCAACCCGCTGGTCGGTCCCAACTTCATCGGCGTTTCCCGCAGGCCGCTCGAGCAGGAAACGAAAAGTATTCGCATCGACCACCGGATCTCGGACAAGGATCTGATTTACGGCCGGCTGGGATTGAACACGCACTTCGAGTCGCTGGGCAGCAACCACGCCAGATGGGAACCGATCTTCGACGACAAGCCCATCGGGCGTTATTCGCGCTGGTGGCCGAATTATCAGGTCTCGACGACCTGGATGCATACCTTCTCGCCCACCACGACGAACGAGATGGTAGCCACGGGAACCCGTGACTACAAGATCGGCGGTTCGGGATACAATGCCGGCTTCCCCGTGGACTTCGCGAAGGAACTGGGCCTGCCCAATCCGTTCGGGGCAAGAAATTGGCCGGCCATCAGCAGCGTGGGTCCCGGCGATTACGGCGCCGGTTTGGAGTCCACTCCTTTCTTTCAGGTCGTCAACTACCTCACGTTCCAGAACAACACCACAAAGGTCGTGAGGAAACACGAGTTGAATTTCGGCTACCAATATCGCCTCGACGATCTGCCCCGCGCGAATTTTTCGACTGCGGGAGCCTTCGACGCCGGGACGCAAGCGACATCGGCGTACGATACTGCCTCGACGCCGTCCAACCCGCTGGCCCGGCCGTTCACCGGATTCGGGATTGCGAATCTGTACCTGGGGGTTCTGAACTACGGCACGACGTTCCGGCGGCCCACCGCGTTCCTGCGGAGACACGAACATGCGCTTTATGTCCAGGACAACTGGAAGGTGACGCAGCGGCTGACGCTGACCATGGGCATGCGTCATGAGGTCCGCACTCCGCTGCGGGATCGCAACGGCCTGATGCTGAGTTTCGACTACGACAAACGCGCCTATGTTTTGGGATCCGACCTGAACCACTTCATCGAGCGGCAGGCGATGCTGCCTTCGATCGTGACCGCGCTCCAGAAATTCGGCGG
>JBOGMR010000389.1:0-4361 GCA_050746825.1 Bryobacteraceae bacterium
CTCTTGCGGCCCGGCAAATAGGAGGACAGGCCGAAGCCAACGCTGCCGCCAAAGGAATGTTCATTCAGCAGTTGCCCATTGGGAGTGATGATAATCGGCGTAATGCCGCGATCGTACGAGCCCATAAGGGACAAAAATGGACGCAGCTTGATCCGGGCGAGCGGCAGGCCGAAGCCGGGTCCGCCGCCGCGGCTGAGAATCGCCGGACCCTGATATTCCGGCGCCGGCGCCTGAGCGGAGGCCGATTGCGAGGCAGCGGCTGCGGGTTCTTGAGCCAAACAGGAAAAAGGAAAAAGTAAGCAGGCAACAAGCGCAACAGCTCCGGCGCGATTCGGTAACGCGATTAATCCAGGGTTTCGTTTATCGGACACTTTATGCAGTGTGACGCTCCCTCGCGGCTTGTGTCAAGCTGAATCGTGGAGGCTGATGATGAGAGCGTTCTGCATTTTGACGGCGGCGTTCTGTACGCTGAACGCTGCGGCAATTCCCGTGCGCCATGTGGTGCTGTACAAACACGGCGTCGGATATTTCGAGCGATCCGGTCAGCTTGCGGCCGGCGAATCGGTGCGGCTCGACTTCGATGAGTCGGCCATGAACGACGTGCTCAAGTCGTTCACGATCACAGATGCGGGCGGCAAAGTCACCGGCCTGCGTTACGATTCCAGCCAGCCCATCGAAGTGCGTCTCGCGGAATTTCCTTTTTCTCTCGGCGAGAACCAGCCTCTCAGCGATCTGCTCGATCAGCTAAAGGGAGCGCGCATCGAGATGCGCGCCGGCGCCGAGACGGTGACCGGCTCGATTGTCTCAGCGCGCGCGCTCACCATCGACGAGAAGCGGCCCAAGGGGGTTGAGCAGGCCGTAGTCATGCTGGATTCCGGCGAGTTCCGCACCATCGATCTTGCGTCCGTCTCCGGACTCAAGCTTCTCGACGCGAAGCTGCAGGTCCAGTTCAAGGACTATCTCGCAGCGCTCTCCGGCGCGCGCTCGAAAGACAAGCGCAGCATCTACATCGACTCGACAGATCAAAAGGCGCGACAGATCGCGTCGAGCTACGTGATCCCGACACCCGTGTGGAAATCCAGCTACCGGCTGATTTTCCCTGCGGCTGGCCAGCCGACGCTCGAAGGCTGGGCGATCGTCGACAACACCACTCATGAAGACTGGACCAACGTGCGGTTATCGCTGGTTTCCGGCCGCCCGATTTCCTTCATCAGCAAGTTGTATCCGGCGCGCTATGTGAGCCGGCCGGAAATGGAGCTGCCCGAAGAGCGCGCGCAGCGGCCCGTGGTTCACGAAGGTGGAGTCGCGGGCGCCGCTCCCGAAGCGCGTAAGGCTGCGGGCCCGCGAATATTCGCGGCCTCGCCGCCGCCACCAAGAGCGATGGCGGAAACCGTCACAGTCCAACGCGCGGACATCACAAGCTCCATCGCCGAGACCGCCGCCACTCGTGAAGCCGGAGAGCTATTCGAATACAGCATCGCGACGCCTGTCACAGTTCGCAAAAGCGAGTCCGCGATGCTGCCTTTCATCCAGCAGAAAATCGACGCGCGCAAATTGCTCATTTACTCGGAGCCTTCCTCGCAGCACCCAACCAACGCGATCGAGGTCACCAACATAACTGGCAAGACTCTTGACGGCGGTCCTGTCACGGTCTTCGATGGCGGGACCTACGGGGGCGAAGCCTTAATGGAGACGCTCAAGGCCGGCGACAAGCGCCTCGTCAGCTACGCGGTCGATCTCGGCACGCGCATCACGACCGCGTTCGACTCCCGTGCGGCCGTGACGCGCGAGGTTCACTTCCGCCGCGGCGTACTCACCGCACGGAATGCAATGGCGGAAACCCGAACGTTCACGATTCGCAACGTCGACGCGAAGCCGAAGACTCTGATCATCGAGCATCGCGCCCGGCCTGGCTTCGCGTTGACCTCCGGGAAGCCGGCCGAGCGCACGGCGAACGCATACCGGTTCGAAGTGAAGCTCGCGCCTTCGAGCGATCAAACTTTCGCCATCTCCGAAGAGAACGTTTTCGACACTACCTATTCATCCGCAAACCTCACGCCCGACCTGCTGTTCACGTTCGTTCAGAACAAAGCCCTCACCGAAACCGCGCGCAAACAGCTCGAACAGATTTTGGCGATCAAGCGCAAGATCGCCGCGACCGGCGCGGATACTCGCCGCGGCGAAGCTGAGTTGGCCGAACTGATTCGCGACCAGGAGCGCATCCGGCAAAACATCGCGAGCCTGAATCAGGTCAGCGGGCAGCAGCAGCAGGTGCAGACTTACGCGCGGCAACTGGTCGGGCAGGAAGCTAAGCTCGCAGCATTGCGGGACCGGATCGCGGAACTCGAACGCCAACGCGCCGCCCTCGACGCCGAACTTTCAAAGCTCCTCGAAACCATGGAATTCTGACGTGGTGCGGCGCAGCGCGCCGCGGCGGCCTCTCGGGCCGCCTCACCACGCCAGCGCGTACCCCGGCGACCTCGGATCCGCGCCCGTGTGCAACACTCCGGTCGCCGCGTCCGACAGAATCGCACCGGTTAAGTTCAGAGTCCACGGTCCCACCACCGACACCTTGTGTCCCTTTCGAATCAGCGACGCGCGCGTGGCCTGATTGACGCGGCCTTCCACCTCGAGATCGCCCGGGTGCATCGTGTGTGGAAATGGCGAGGCCGGAAAACCTTTCGTCGACCATCGCGGCGCCTCGATCGCCTGCTGCACGTTCATTCCGAAATCGACAATGTTCAACAGCGTCTGCATCGTGCGCATGCACTGGTCGTCGCCGCCCGGGCTGCCCGTCACCAGGAACAGCCGCTCGTCCTTGGTCACGATCGTCCCTTGCAGCGTGCTTCGCGGACGCTTGCCACCCTCGAGCGCATTTGCGTTGCCGGGAATCAGCGAGAAGTAATCGCCGCGGCAATTGAACGAGAAGCCGAGTTCCGCCATCACGACCTTTGTGCCAAAACCGCTATGCAGACTGGGCGTGAACGAGATCGCGTTGCGGTCCTTATCGACCACCGCGATGTAGCTGGTGTCACCGTGATGGTCCGCATCGGTATCGTAGCTGACATCCAGGGGACGCTCCACCGGCTCGAAGCCCGTCATGAACGCTTCCGGATTCCCCGGGCGCAGTTCGGTCGAGGCGCGGTCCGGGTTGATCAGCTTGCGCCGTTCCTCCGCGTACTTCTTCGACAGCAGCCCTTCGTACGGCACCTTGATGAAATCGAGATCGCCCAGGTACTTGTCGCGATCCGCCATCGCCAGCTTGATCGCTTCCACCGAAGCATGAATGTACGTCGCGCTGTTGTGCCCCATCGCCTTCAGATCGTAGCCTTCGAGCAGGTTCAGCGCGAACAGCTCCGCCGGCGCCTGCGACGCGGAAGGGTTCTTGAACACGCGATACCCGCGATAGTCGGTCGCCACCGGCGTTTCCACCTTCGCCGCGTACGTCGCGAAATCTTCATAGCGGAACAAACCGCCGTTCTTCTCGGAGAACTCGGCCATTTCGCGCGCGATGTCGCCTTTGTAGAAACGATCGCGCGCGGCCTTCAGCGCAGCAGCGCGACCCTGCGCCGCGGCCTGATGCTCGGCTTCGATCAGCCGCTTGAAAGTCCTCGCCAGGTCCGGATTCCTCCAGACCTCTCCAGCTTTCCAGGTGCGCGCCTCTTTCAGGTACAGCCTCGCCGTCGACGGATACTTCTTCAGATCGCGCCCTCCCGACAGGGAACGCGCCAGCCCCTCCGACACAGGAAATCCGTTCTCCGCCAGATCGATGGCGGGAGCGAGCACCTCCGCAAAGCCCTTCGTCCCCCACCGGCTCAGCAGCGTGTACCACGCATCGATCACGCCGGGAACCGTGCCGGCCAGCAGCGAATCGTTCACCACCAGCTTGCCGTCCTTATTTTTCTTGTACCACTCGATGGTGGCCAGCTTCGGCGCGGTACCCTCCGCGTTCACCGAGTAGACCTGCCGCGCCCGCGCGTCGTACACCAGCAGCATCGCATCGCCGCCGATCCCGTTCGACGCGGGCGCCACCAGCCCGAGCACAGCCTGGCCGGCCACGATCGCGTCGAAGGCGTTGCCACCCGCGCGGAGCACCTGTTCGGCCGCCTGCGTCGCGGGCGCCTCCATCGACGTCACCGCGTGAGACCTGCCCCGCATCACGGGCCTCATCGTGCGAAGCGTCGTTTCCGGGAATAACTCCACGCGCTCAAACACTCGCTGCTGCTGCGCGGCAGCAGTGAACGCCAGTGTCAGCAGCGCTAATACGGTCCGCACCTTCAGCATGAACGCCTCCTGTGACCCGTCCACTTTATCAAACCCCCGTGGCGCAGGCACTGGCGCCTGCCGCGCCGGGACTTATC
>JBOGMR010000390.1:0-8363 GCA_050746825.1 Bryobacteraceae bacterium
GGAGGGAATCTGCGGGAAGACCAGTTCACCTCTGAAGAGGTCCGGACGGTTCTGGCGGGGACATACGCGCGAAGCGACCGCCTGATTGCGCGGTTCGTCCTGGGCCACTTTGCGCTGGCTGTGGCACTGGCGCCCGTGTACGGCACGTGGTTATTGAGCCTTGCGGCCGGCGCCGCGGCTGCGGGCATGGCTTTGCTTTCGATGCGTCTGGCGCCGCGGACGTTCCTGGCGCGGTGCGTGGCCGGAGTGGCGCTGCAAGCCTTTGTGGCGCTGCATCTCCACCAGCTCCGCGGGTTACCTGAGATGCAGTTTCTGTCTTTCACGGCATTCACGATGATGATCGTGTACCAGGACTGGCGTGCCATGTGGCCCGGGGCACTCTTTGCTTTGCTGTACCAGGGGGAATGGCGCGTAGGGATGATTTGCCTGGCGCAAGTGGCGATCTGCGGATACTGGGCGGAGCTGGCGAAGCGGCGTACCTTGCGTGCGGCATGGCAGTTGAAGCAGACACACGAGTCGAAGCGGGCTCTGCTTGGCGCCACGCAGGCCAAAAGCGAGTTCCTGGCGGCGATGAGCCACGAGGTTCGCACGCCGATGAATGGTCTGATCGGACGGAGCCAGCTCCTGCTCGAGAGCAAGCTCGGTGGGGAGCAGAGGGAGTACGCCGAGATGATCCGCAACTGCGGCGAAAGTCTGCTGACGATCCTCAACGACATCCTGGATTTTTCGAAAATTGAAGCGGGGAAGATGACGGTGGAAGCGATTCCGTTCGACTTGCAAGCGATGCTGGAGGAGACGGCGGCGCTGCTTTACGCGCGGGCTGACGAGAAGGGAGTCGACCTGGTATTGGACTATCCGCCGGGCGCGCCGCGGCGATTTGTGGGAGACCCGGTGCGGATCCGGCAGATCGCGCTGAACCTCGCGGGAAACGCGATCAAGTTCACCAAGAAGGGTCACGTGCGGGTTGCCGTGCGTGTGGATGGCGCAAACCTGACGCTTCAGGTGGAAGACACCGGGATGGGGATCCCGGATTCGAAGCAGCGCCTGTTGTTCCAGAAGTTCAGCCAGATGGACGATTCGACCGCGCGCAAGTTCGGCGGGAGCGGGCTCGGGCTGGCGATTTCGCGAAGTCTGGCGGAGTTGATGGGAGGCGCCCTCACGCTCGAGAGCTCTTCGATGGCCGGCTCAACGTTCCGGCTGGAGATGAAGCTACCCGTCGACCCGGCGGAGGAGGCTCCGGAAGGCCCGAGCCTCGACTGGTGCCGGTTGCTGATTGCGGACGCCAGTCCATTGCGCCGGGAAATAGCGGCGGCGTTTCTGGTGCATCGCGGCGCGCGGGTCGAATTCGCGTCTTCGGGCCAGGAAGCGCTGCACCGGATTCGAGCGGCGTGGGACGACGGAGACCCCTATCAGGCGGCGGTCGTTGATTCAGGGCTTGCGGGCATGGGCGCCGAAACACTGGCGCGACACATGCAGGCCACGCCGGCGATGGTCGAGACGAAGCTCATCCTGCTGGCTTCCATCTCACAGCGGAAGGACGCGGCGCGTTTTGAGGACGCCGGGTTCAGCGTTTGCCTTACTAAGCCGATTCGGCCGCGGAATCTGATTCAGGCGCTTTTTTCCGTGAGGCCGTCCTGCGATGACTCTCCCACGGGAGCGGCAGTGAGCCTTTGCGCCCTTGCTGAAGCCAGTGCCGATCCGGCGCGGCCGCGACTCAAGGTGCTCGTGGCTGAAGATAACCCGATCAACCAGCGGGTCGCGATGCGGATTCTGGAAAAGCTGGGTTGCCAAGTCGATATCGCCGTGAATGGAAAAGCTGCCGTGGACAAGTCGGCCGAACGCCGCTACGACATGATCTTCATGGATTGCCAGATGCCGGTGATGGACGGTTATGAAGCGGCGGCGGCGATTCGGGCGCGCGAGCCACACGGGCTCCGCACGCCGATTGTGGCGATCACGGCGAACGCGCTGCGGCGCGACCGGGATCGCTGCCTGAGCGCAGGCATGGATGACTATGTCGCCAAGCCTTTCCATAGCGCCGAGCTGCTGGCTGCGCTGCAGCGCTGGCAAGAGCCTCTCAGCGCACGACAGTGATTCGGGCGAAGCCTTCCCCGGTAGATGGCGGCGCCAGCTTGGCGGCCATCAGCGCGATCGCTTCGTCCGGCACGACGCGGTTGCGGTGCGCGTTTCGCTCGCGACAGACTTCGGGAGAAACGTCGAAGAACACCGCTTCGATCTCACAACCGTAGGCGTGCGCGATACGGATATAGGGGGCGCGCTCCTCGGGCGTGAGGTGCGTGGCGTCGACATACGTAACCGGGCGGCCGATGGCGAGGCGATGGCGCAACAGGAAACGCATGGTGGCGAAGACGCGCGCGTGGATCGTCTGATCGGTCGCATCGTCGGCGAGGAGCTGGCGGATGGAGTCGGATGAAATCGGCGCGGCGGTGCGTGACTCGAGCCAAGTCGACTTGCCCGAGCCGGGTAACCCGACGGTGATGATGATTAGCGGTGAGGGCACAAGTGCCAGCCGGCCTGTGGCCGATCACACCACATAGCGCCCGGCATCCAGCAGGCGGCCCGCGATGCGGCGGCGCGCGGCGACGGCGTCGATGGGCTCGTACTTCGCAAAGCGGCGCAGCATGGCCATCTGGGTGCGCAGCGTGTCGCCCTCAGAGCACGCCGCCAGCACATTGCGGCCGGCTGTTTCGGCGTGCGCCATCGAATCCCGCACGAACACCTGGCAGATGTCGGTCGCCTGCGCGGGCTTGCCAGCGGAAACCAATCTCCGCGCGCGCAGCACGACCGACTCCATCGCAAAGGCGTCCATCAGCACATCCGTGATGCCGGCGAGCACTTCCTGCTGCTGATCGAGCGCTGCCAGGTATTTCTGGTAGGCGACGCCCATCAGCAGCAGCGTGATCTTTTTGGCGTTGCGGGTCAGGCGCGTCTCCTCGGCAAAGGGTCCGCCGTCCGCGCCGCCGGAACCAGATGGACCGCTCAGAATTTCGGCGAGCACGCCCTGCGCGGCCTGCACCAGCGCGAGCTGTCCCTTCGCGGCTCGTTTGAGCAGCATGCCCGTGGCGAGCAGACGGTTGATTTCATTCGTGCCTTCGAAGATGCGGTTGATGCGCGAATCGCGGTAAGCCCGCTCCACCCGGTAGTCCTGATGAAAACCGTAGCCGCCGTGAATCTGCACGCCTTCATCGACCACGTAGTTGAGCACTTCCGAGCCGTAGACTTTAATAATGGAGCACTCCGCGGCGAATTCCTCGACGGCTTTGAGCAGCGCGGGCGCGGCGCCGGGCTGCGACCAGGAGAAGCCTTCGAGTTGCCCCTCGATTTCGCCGACTACCCGCCAGCCCATCGTCTCCGCCGCAAAGGTGCGGATCGCCATCTCGGCGAGCTTATGCTGAATCAGACCGAACTGCGAAATCGTCGTGCCGAACGCCTTGCGCTCTTTGGCGTACTTGAGCGAAATCTGCAGCACGTTCTTCGCGGCGCCGACCGCAAACGGTCCCAGCTTGAGGCGGCCGAGGTTCAGAATATTGAACGCGATGACGTGGCCGCGGCCGATTTCGCCAAGCACGTTTTCGACCGGCACTGCGACGTTATCGAGGTAGATGGCGCAGGTGGAACTGCCCTTGATGCCCATCTTCTTTTCTTCCGCGCCGCAGGACACGCCGGGGAACGCCTTCTCCACCAGAAACGCGGTGAACTTCTCGCCGCCCACTTTGGCGAAGATGGTGAACAGGTCGGCCTTGCCGCCGTTCGTGATCCACATCTTCTGGCCGTTGAGGATGTAGTGCTTGCCGTCGGGCGAAAGGTCGGCGCGCGTCTTGGCCGCAAGCGCATCGCTGCCGGCGTGGGCCTCGCTGAGGCAATAAGCGCCCACCAGTTCGGCCGACGACAGCTTCGGCAGATACTTCTCCTTCTGCGCTTCCGTTCCGAACAGCAGCAGCGGCAGTGTGCCGATGCCGGAGTGCGCGCCGTGCCACCCGGAGTAGGAGCCGTCGCGGGCCATGTTCTCCGCCACCACCATCGAGGAAGCGAGGTCCATCTCCATGCCGCCGTAGCGCTCGGGTGTGACGATAGCCGTGAGGCCGACTTCGGCGGCTTTCTTGAGGCACCGCACCGCGAGATCATGATTGCCGTGGACGATCTCTTCGAGGTTCGGCTCCACTTCTTCGTCCCAGAATTTCGCGGCAGTACGAGCGATGGCGCGATGCTCGGCGGTCAGATCCTCGGGAGTGAAGATCTCCTCCGGCGCTCGCTCCTCGATCAGGAACGCACCGCCCTTGGTCTTTGGCAACGTCATCGTGGCTGTGGCCATGGCTGCTCCTTCAGACAAGTTCGAAAATCCCAGCGGCGCCCTGGCCGCCGCCGACGCACATGGTGACCATTCCGTAGCGCGAGTTGCGGCGCCGCATTTCGCGCAGAATGGTCGCGGTGATCTTGGCGCCCGTGCAGCCGAGCGGATGGCCCAGCGCGACAGCGCCGCCGTTGACGTTGGTGCGCAAAAGGTCAAGTCCGGCGGCGCGAATCACGGCCAGCGTCTGAACGGCGAAGGCTTCGTTCAACTCGATCAAATCGATGTCTTCGAGCTTGAGGCCGGCGAGCGCCAGCGCCTTGGGAATCGCGACTACGGGACCAATGCCCATGATCTCCGGCGGAACCCCGCCCGTCGCGAAGCTTACGTAGCGGGCCATCGGCTTCAGTCCGAGCGCGGCGGCTTTGCGGTCCGACATCACGAGCGCGGCCGCAGCGCCATCACTGGTTTGGGACGAGTTGCCGGCGGTCACGGTTCCTTCCGCGTGGAAGACGGGCTTGAGTTTGGCGAGAGCTTCGAGGGTTGTGTCGGCGCGCGGGCCTTCGTCGCGAGTGAAGTCCGCGCGCACGGTCTTCGGCTTGCCGTTGGTCAGCACAGTGGTCTCGACCGGAACGGGCGCCAGCTCGTCGTCGAACTTCCCTTCGGCCTGCGCCTTGAGCGCGTTCTGGTGGCTGCGGAAGGAAAACGCGTCCTGCTCCTCGCGGGGGATGTTGTATTTACGCTGCAACTGTTCGGCAGTCAGACCCATGTTCATGTAGATCTCAGGGCGATTGTCGACGAACCAGGGGTTCGGCGCGAGCTTGTTGCCGCCGCGCGGGATGAGACTCATCGATTCGCTGCCGCCCGCGATGATGACCTCGGCGCCGCCCGAGCGGATGCGGTCGGCAGCCATCGCGATGGCCTGGAGGCCGGAAGAACAGAAGCGGTTGATGGTGACGCCGGTAACGGTGTCCGGCAGGCCCGCGCGCAGCGCTGTGGCGCGAGCCATGTTATTGCCCGACTCGGCTTCGGGCATTGCGCATCCGAGGATCACGTCTTCGATTTCCGCAGGCGCGACTTGCGGATGCTTGTCGAGAAGGCGGCGGATCACGAGGGCGGCCAGGTCGTCGGGGCGCGTGTTGCGGAGGGCGCCGCGCGGGGCCTTGCCGACGGGGGTTCGGAGGCAATCGATGATGACGGCTTCTTGCATGGTTAGTTCCCTTGTGGCACGGGGCCACCACTCAGTTCCGGAGTGGCTTCCCTGTCTTCAGCATATGCTGTATCCGCTGCTGTGTGTTGGGCATGCCGCACAGGCTGAGAAATGCTTCGCGTTCAAGATCCAGCAGGTACTGCTCGGACACGGTTTGCTCGCCGGTGAGACGGCCTCCGCTCAACACGTAGGCCAGCTTCTCGCCAATCAACGCGTCGTATTCGGAAATGTAGTTACCCTGGCGCGCCATGTAGACGCCGACCTTGAGCAGCGCGTAGCCGGCATCGCCGCCGACCCGAATTCCGCTCTGCGGCGGAGTCGCGTAGCCAGGCACGAGTGAGAGCGCGAAGGACTTGGCGTCGTCAATCAAACGCTCGGGATTCATCGACACGCGGTCGGCGGCAGTGAGCAGTCCGAGAGCGCGGGCGTCGCCGGCGCTCGATGAGACCTTCGCGAACCCGATCAGCTCGAAGGCTGTTTTCGCGTCACCGGTGCGGAGCAGCAGTTCCTTGCAGCCGCCGCCCGCGGGGATCAAGCCGACGCCGGCCTCAACCAGTCCCATATACGTTTCCGCGGACGCCTGCGCGCGCGCGGCGTGCATCACGATTTCGCAGCCGCCCGCCAGAGTCATGCCGAACGGCGCGGCGACCACGGGTTTCGGCGAATATTTCACGGCGAGATTCGCCTGCTGGAAGCGGTGAATCGAGGCGCCAAGCTCGTCCCACTCCTGCTCCTGCGCGGAGAGCAGCACCAGCATCAGGTTGGCTCCCGCGCTGAAGTGCTCGCCCTGATTGGCGATGACGAGCGCCTCGTAATTCCGCGTGGTTTCCTCGACGGCCGCGTGCATCATCTGCATGAAGTCATCCCCGATCGCGTTCATCTTGCTATGGAACTCGAGGCCGAGCACACCATCTCCGAGATCGATGAGAGAAGCTCCGGCGTTCTTTTTCACGACGCCGCTGGCCCGTTTGAGATCCGATAGCACGGTCACGCCGGGGCGGGGCTCGAGGGTCCGCCAGCCCGTGCCGGCGAGGTCGAAGTATTCGGCGCCCGGTACGCGGTCGCGATCGGCCGCGCGGTAGAACGACGTCGCGCCGGAGGACAGCATCTTTTCGACATTTCCCGGGATCGCGCGCTGTTCCTTTTCCATGCGCGCTACGGTCTCGCGGACGCCCAGCGCATCCCACAGCTCGAAGGGGCCGAGTTTATTGGCGTAGCCCCAGCGCATCGCGCGGTCGATTTCGACGATGCGGCCGGAGATTTCCGGAACCATCGACGCGGCGTAGACGACGTGATCGCTGAGCGCGCGCCAGAGGAACGTGCCTGCGCGGTCTGGCAGGGCGACCAGCGCGCGCAACCGCTCGCCCAGATCGTCGATGCTCTTGAGCGCCTCGGTGGAGGGGAAGCGCGCCTTCTGTGCGGGATGATATTCGAGGGTCTTGCGATCGATGGCGTGGATCTCTTTCTGGTCGCCCCGGCCGACGCGCTTGTAAAATCCCTGGCCCTTCTTCTCGCCCAGCCAGCCGCGCTCGACCATCTTGACCATGAAGCCGGGCAGCACGAAGCGCTCGCGCCAGGGATCGTCCGGCACGGCGTCGTACAGATTGCGCGTCACGTGCGCCCAAACATCGAGCCCGACGATGTCCATCAACCTGTAGCTGGCGCTGTTCGGCAAACCGATCAGCGACCCGGTCAGCGCGTCGACCTCTTCGATCGTATAGTCGCCCTCCTCAGTCAACTTCTGAATCGTTCCGCCGAAAAAGCTGCCGATGCGGTTGGCGATGAAGTTCGGCGTGTCTTTGCACGGCGCCACACCCTTGCCAAGCCGGATGTCGCAGAAGCCGGAAACGAACCGGACAACCTCGGGCAGCGTGTCGGCTCCGGGAATCACCTCGACCAGGTGCAGGTAGCGGGGAGGATTGAAGAAGTGCGTGCCGGCGAAATGCTGCCGCAGCTCCGGGTTGAAGCCGTTCGATATGAGCCGGAGCGGAATGCCGCTGGTGTTCGTCGAGAGAATCGAACCCGGCAGGCGAACTTGCTCCACTTTGGCGAGCAGGCTGCGCTTGATCTCGAGATTTTCCGCCACGGCTTCAACGATCCAGTCGCAGTCGCGGAGTTGAGCCAGGTGGTCTTCGAAATTTCCAGCAGTGACCAGCGCCGCAGCCGCAGGCGTGAAGAAGGCGCCGGGCTTCTGCTTCAGAGCGGCATCGATCCCGGCCGCGGCGGCTGCGTTTCTGTCCGGCTGGCCCGGCAATACCAGATCGAGCAGCAGCACCGGAACACCGGCATTAGCAAAATGTGCGGCGATGCGGGATCCCATGGTCCCTGCGCCGAGCACCGCGACGCGGCGGATTGGTTTCATTCGGAGAGCGGTCCCAGTAGGGGAGTGTACCGCGAACAGCAGGAGAGGGGAAAATCCAAAACAAAAGTGCCGTGAAACCCCCGCTCGCTGCGAGGCGCCTCACGGCACTCGATCTCGAAATGTTCTCGAGGAGGTTAGCCTTCCTTCTTGGGCTCCCCGTCCTTCTTCTTTCCCTTACCCTTCTTCTTTCCTTCCTTCTTCTCGCTCTTATCGTCCTGCGCGAAGGAGGTGGCCGCAACGCCGGTCAGCAACGACAGACCGAGCATGATCGACATCAGCTTTCTCATTGGATGGTGTCTCCCTTATCGAAGTGAAGACCTCAGGTCTTCCCAATGATGATCCCAAGGGGAGATGAAGGCCGTCTTAAGCCATGATTAAAATCGATTAATCTTGCCGCGGCGGAGGCCCGGACAGCCTTCCCGGCAAGTAAGTCATTGCCCGTCAACGATCCGATCCCGGCTTAAATTCGAGGAAGCCGGCCC
>JBOGMR010000391.1:0-5361 GCA_050746825.1 Bryobacteraceae bacterium
CCTCGAACAGGACCGGGGGCTCGACGACGCAACCCTCGATCAACACGGTCTCGCGGCTGCCGCCTGCGTCCAGTTCCGGCGCCGGCGCCGGCCGGTGCGCCCACGCCGCGAGCATTCCTGCCAGCCAGAAGGCCGCAAGGCAGCACACCATTGCAGCGGCGCGCATGCGGCGCCACAGACTCAGCAGACTCAATATGAAAAATGCCGCCAGGAACGTCAGGATTTCGGCTGGCTCGAAAGAAAGATAACGCGAAGCCAGGATTCCTGTGGCAATGGCAGCCAGCGGCGCGACCAGAGGTTCGCGCATTGGGTGCAGCAACCTGACACAGAACCGCGACCGTCAGGGAGCGGCTGCTCTTCTAGGCCACGGATTTCAATCCCAACTTCTGATACCACGGCTTGGCCGACTTGATAGCATCGTTGACGGCGTTGATGTTCTTCACACCTTCCTTCTGAAGCCAGGCCTCGAGCGCCGCGGCGCCCTGTTGGGCGTAGACGGGAATCCCTTCCTTCCAGGTCGCCCGGCCGCATAGAACGCCGGAGAAATCCGCGCCGGACTCAGACGCCATCTTCAACGATTCGGTGAACTGCGCGTTGCTGACGCCCGCACTGAGATAGATGAAAGGCTTGGTGGCCACGGCCGCCGAATCGCGGAAATGCGCCAGCGCCTCGGCGTGCGAGTAGACCTTGGGGCCTTTGAACACGCTGCTGCCCTCGACGTACTCGGCGTTGATCGGCACTTCCACTTTCAGCACGTCCACCGCATACTTGGCCTTCGAGAACTCTTCCATGCTGCTCTTGACGATCTCGGGCTTCTGCTTTGCGAATTCAGGGCCCTTCTCATTTCCGCCCGCCGGATCGTATCCGATAAACTCGAGAAAGAACGGAATATCGAGCGCCGTGCATTCGGCGCCGATCCGCTCGATGAAGGCGTGCTTGACGCCGTTCACATTCGCATCGTCGTACGGAGTGTAGTAAATCAGAATCTTGACGGCGTTTGCGCCCCACTCTTTAATCCGCAGCACGGATACGTTGGGCAGAAGATCCGGCAGCCGCCCGGGCTGCGTGTTGTCGTAGCCGCTTTTCTCATAGGCCAGCAGCAGACCCGCGTTCGAGCTCTTCACCTTCGTGGCCGGCAACCCGAACTCGGGATCGAGCAGGATCGCGCTTGCGTGCGGCGTCAGCACCTTGGTCACCGCAATCTTGAATTCGCTCATCATCGCAACGGTGACCGCATTAGCGTCGACGCCCTTTTCTTTGGCGATCGACTTCTGCAAGCTCCCGCGCTGGTCCATGGCAGCCGCCGCAATCACACCCGCGCTGTTGGACAGAGCCTTCAGGTGCTTCACTTTTCCGGGGGACAAACTCATTCCTATCTCCTGAACCTGTTTTTGATTTTCAAGCTTGGACCCACGCATACAACGCAGCGGTCGCACAACGTGGTAGAACCGGGGTAAATTCGATTATCCCACAATGGGATCGGTATCTGCCGCGCGGCGAGATCCGTTGACGGTTTCGCCGGGTGGCCAGGGACCGGACCTTTCTCACCTTGTTCACCAGCGCGTAATGGCATACCCTGGAACCTATGCATGCACCGGGGACAGGCCCGCATCTCCGGCACACGGAGGGCCGGGTACTCGGCAGGCTGGTCATGGCGCCGATGTTGCTCTCAATGGGGTGCATTGTCCTGCACGCCGACGAACCTCACACAATCAAGAGCAATCTGCGGTATCGCCTGACGTGGGGCGACATGGGGGATCCCGGTGAGGTCGTCGCCGCGCCGTCCGGATTGAGTCGTACCTTGCGGATCGCGGACGGCTGTGAGCAACTACTACAAACCTGCCGCGACAACCCTGACCGGTGGAAAGAAGATCCGCTGGTGTTCCGGTTCGGTCACCTTCATCCCGGCACGTCGATTGGCTGCCGTGAACGGGCCAGTCCGAGTATGCACGCCATTTTCTACGAGCTTCCGGGAGGTTCCAGGGAAGCGCGGGTCCATTTTGACCTCCACGGGCCGCACAACACAATTGGCCATCTCAGCGAGATATTGAGGAACCGGCTGACATTCGGAAGAACGTCGGAGCACGAAGTGTACCGGGGCCTGGTGCGAAGAAACCCGGATGGCGGGGGCCTCGTGCCTGAGCCAAGATACGACGTGGCGGTACATGCCAGGAAGTACCTGTTCGGCACGTTCGGCTCCACGGCCATCGGCGTGGCAGTCGCCTCGGCAGCGGCGAGTTCTACCCTGCGTCGCGCGACGGGTGTGGGAGTTGGAAGCGGACGGTTAGTGGATCACCTTTCTACGAACCTGGTTCGAAATACCGTCGCGCGATCGATCCAATTCAGCACGGCAGCGTTCCTTCAACAGGATCAGAGCTTCTCGCGATCGAACGAGCGCGGTTTCGGCCGGAGGGCGCGTTCCGCGCTGTACCGCTCGCTCTTTGTCCCGGGCCGTGGAGGCAACGAATTGGCGTTCCCGCGCATTGCGGCAGCTCTAGGCACACCTTGGACGATGCGGCAGTGGCATCCGGGACGGGAAACCGCGCCAGATCCCTGGGTGCAGTCGGCGTTGCTGTTCGGGCGCTACGTCACGCGAAGTTTCCTGGCCGAGTTCAAGCCGGAGATGACGCGCGGCCTTCGGAAGGTGTTCCGTCGACCCGCGTCGAACAGTGGCGGCTCAGCGCCAGGAACCGAATCCGGGTCACGCACAGAGCCGCTCCCGGCGCCGGAAGTAAGCTTGCGCCCGTGAGACGTCGCGCAGAATCTGCGCCTTGAGCTCCGCAGCGCTTTCGAACTTCCGCTCTTCGCGGAGGCGCTTTAGAAACTCCACGCGGATTCGCTCCGGCCTGTCGCCGGCCAATCCGTCGAGCAGGAAAGTCTCGATGGAGAGCCCGGTTCCTCCAAACGTCGGCCGCACACCCACATTCGTCACGGATCGCCAATCACGCCCCTTCGAAGCCTCGCTCGTGCGAGTGATGTAGACGCCCGAGGCCGGCAGCAACTCGGTTTCGGGCGCCAGGTTCAGCGTCGGCACCGTCTCCTTCGATCCCACTCCGCGCCCGCGCACCACAGGCCCAGCGAGGAAAAATGGCCTTGTCAACAGCCGGCCCGCCTGCGATACTTCGCCTGCCGTGACAAGCTTACGGATCGCGCTCGACGAGACGAGCGTGCCGCGCACGGTGACCTCTGCCAGCACCTCTGTCTCGAATCCCAACTCCCGTCCGAGCGCCTGGAGCAGCTTCACATCGCCGGCCTGCTTGTGTCCAAAGCGGAAGTTTCTCCCCACCATCACCGAGCGCGCGCCGAGATTCTCAACCAGGATGCCGGCAACGAACTGGCGCGGCGTCAGTGCGGCGACGCTCTGGTTGAACGGCAGGATCAGCACCTGCTCGATTCCTTCCTGCTGCATCAACGCGCAGCGCGCCTCCGGCGTGGTCATGAGCGCTGGCGTTCGCGATGGCGCGACCACGCGTGTCGGATGGGGATCGAATGTCAGCACCGACGGTTTCCATCCTCCGGCCGCAGCCACAGCCGCGACTCGCCGGAGTATCTGACGATGGCCGGCGTGAACGCCATCGAAATTGCCGATCGTCAGCGCGCTCGGCGCGAACTCGTCCGTGGCTTCTTCGAGGCTTCGGTAGACGCGCAGAGACATCGTCAGCGAGCTTCTCCCACCAGGATCTCCAAACCGTCGTAGGCGAGCCGTACATGCGGCGGCAGCAGCTTTTCGGTCCGTTCGTGACCGAGGTCGTGGCAGATGTGCGTGAAATACGCGCGCCGCGGCGCCAGTTGCTTGACATATGCGACCGAGCGCTCTACGGTCGAGTGCGTCGGGTGGGGCTTGTGCCTTAGCGCGTCAAGGAACAGCACGTCGAGACCTTCCAGATCGCTCAGCGAATCTTCCGGAATCACGCTGTGGTCGGTCAGATACGCCGCGGCCCCGAATCGAAACCCGTACACGGTTCCGCTTCCGTGCATCAAACGGATCGGTAGGAACTCGACTCCGAACAGATCGAAGGCGTGGCCATCCAGCGTGTGCGTCTCCAGTTTCGGGATCGCCGACTCCGGTGTGTCGGTCGAAAAGATGTAGCGGAAGCAGCGGCGGATGGACTCCATGGTCTGCACCGATGCGTAAATTGGAATGGGCGCCTTCTGCCGGAAGTTAAATGGCCGTACGTCGTCGAGGCCCATGATGTGGTCCGCATGCTCGTGCGTGAACAGGATCGCGTCGAGCCGCTCCAGGCCCGCGCGCAGCGCCTGCGTGCGGAAGTCGGGCGTCGTGTCGACGAGCACGCTGCGATCGCCATAGCGGATGACGATCGAAGGGCGGAGCCGGTTATCCCTCGGATCGGCCGAGCGGCACACGTCACAGTGGCACCCGATGGTGGGCACACCTGCGCTCGTGCCGGAGCCGAGCACCGTGATGCGCAGCGGAGGCGTCACTCCTTCTGGTCTTTCTTGCTAGCCTCGACGGCCTGAATGTACCGGAAGCGCAGCTCAGTCAACGAATTCTCCAGCAGCCGGTGCTCTTCGACGGTCAGGTTTCCCTTGGTCTTGTCGAACAGCAGGCCGAGCATGTCGATGCCGTGCCGCGCCAGCTCAAAATCCGCCTTGAACTCCTGGCCTTCGCCGCGTCCCAAGTGAAACAGGCCCATCGCCATCTCAGCCTGCGTCCGCAGCGACAAGACGAGAAACTCGAACGACGCCGGCGGCGCCGGCATCCGCATCGAAGGCTCAGCTTCGTCTTCCGGTTCCCGCTCCGGCTCGAGAACACCTTCAATCTCGCTCATCTTCACCAGTTTACAACCCGCGAAGCGGGTCTATCATCTTTGATTATCAACGAGCGCGTACTTCTCCAAAATCCTGGGCCGGGACTCAGCGTCTTCAACGCACGGGGCGATGTCGCTGCCCAGTACTTCGCCGGTCAAATCAGTTTGACCGTATGCCTGCCGCTCGGCTACACTGGAACATTGTTCATCCTCTGGCTCTAAAAGACCCAGCAGTCCGGCTCCAGGAGTGTGTTCAGAATGGCAACGAAACAAAGACAAATCTTCACGTCCGAGTCCGTCACCGAGGGACATCCCGATAAGATCGCGGATCAGATCTCGGACGCGGTATTAGACTCAGTCCTTGAACAGGACCCGCATGGCCGCGTGGCTTGCGAGGTACTCGTGACCACCGGCATCTGCGTCGTGGCAGGTGAGATCACGACCAAGTGCTACGTCGATGTGCCGCGGGTGGCTCGCAACACCATCGAATACGTCGGCTACACCGATGCCAGCTACGGCTTCGACTGCAAGACGTGCGGCGTGCTCAACACGATCCAGGGGCAGTCGCCCGATATCGCTATGGGTGTCGACC
>JBOGMR010000392.1:0-2702 GCA_050746825.1 Bryobacteraceae bacterium
ATCACTGAGGTTGGCGCGATCCCTTCGCCGGCTGACACATCGGCTGAAAGTTCCCGCGCGGACTTCAAGCCCACCCCAAGTGGTCTCCGTCAGACTTACGGTCGCGGCGCGGCGAAGCAGTACAGCATCCCGTTCGTCCGCAGGTAGAGCTTTCCATCCACTACGGCCGGCGTCGCCTTGCATCCGTCATTCAAGTCGTTGACGGCGATTAACTCCCACTGTGCTCCAGCCCGAATTACCGCGGCCTTGCCCTCATCACTGATCGCGTACAGTTTGCCGTCCGCGCCGATGGGCGACGAGAAGTACGTGCCGAGGGCGCCTTGCAGCCGCGCCTGCTTGGCGATTTCGCCGGTCTTGATGTCGAAAGACGAGAGAATGCCGCCCTCCTTCAGCGTGTACAGCACGCCGCGATAGATGAGCGGCGACGGCACGTTCGGGAGCGATTTCGGATTCTTCCAAAGAAAATTGCGCTCCGTCAGATCGCCCTCACCGCCCAGTTTGTACGCGCGCAGCGAATTCTCTCCAAGGCGGCGCTCCTGGAATTGTTTCCAATCGCGTTCCTCGAGGAAGCCGGTATCGTCGAGGTCAAGGTATTCGTCAAACCGCGCCTTCATTCTTGGGTCTGCGAGCTCGTCTTTCGAGAGTTTCCCGTCCTTGCTCGTATCCAGTTTCGAAAGAGCTTCGGCGAACGAAGCGACGATCTCCTGCTCACCCGGATCGGACTCTCCCGAGTAAGTGACGAAGTATACTACGTCGCCGGCAACCACGGGCGTGGGCTTGACTTGCCACGGGAGGCGGCGAATCCACCAGACCTCCTTCCCAGTGCGAAGGTCGTAACCGGAGAGCCGGTAGGAGCCTGCCATGATCACCTGCATAGCTCCGTCCCGCGCCTTGTAGAGAACCGGCGTCGCGTAGCCGCGCTGCGCATGCGGCCGTTCGGTGCGCCACAGGACACGGCCGCTCTTCTTATCGAGCGCCAGCAGGAAGGAGTTGGCGTCCTGATCGCAGTTCATCAGCAGCGTGTCGCCCGCCAGGATCGGCGAGGCGCCGTGTCCGAATGGATTGTTGAACGGGCCAAGCGGCATGCGCCACAGCTCGTTACCGTCGGGCCCGTAGCCGAGCAGGCCGAAATCCGCGAAGAAGACGTAGACGTTTTGCCCGTCGGTTGCCGGCGACGCAGACACCGGGCCGTTCGCAGGACGCTCGATCACCTGCTTACGCGGGCGCGGCGCTTCCCGGCGCCACAGGATCCGGCCTGTGGGGCGATCGAGGGCGATCGTGAAGAGCTTCTCGTTCTCGGCGGCGGTGACGAATATCCTGTTGCCGGCAATCACCGGAGACGAGTTGCCGGGAGGCAGCGCCGTTTTCCAGACGACGTTCTTCCCCGGCCCGAATTCGGCAGGAAGATTCGTTTCACCGGAAATGCCGGATGCATTCGGACCGCGGAACTGCGGCCATTCCGATGCACCGAGCAGACCGATGGTGAGAAACAGAAAAATGAAACCAGGGCGGCGGGCCGTCATGACTAAGGTTGTATCAGGTTTTCGAAGCGGCCGCGCGGATGCCCGATCACGCCACGCTGGCCTGGCCAACTGGTCAGATGACCAGGTCGGTGCTGGCGTTGATTCCATGACTGACCGAAAGCGCTTCTGGCCGGCGTTGTGTTCGGCGTTGTGTTCGGCGTCGTGTTCGGCGTTGTGTTCGGCGTCGTGTTCGGCGGCGGAACGATTCCGTGCCGACGACCGCGGCGCCGAAACGCGCGTGCGAAGCTGAGCGGGGGCAATATATACTGGTGAACAAAGCGGCTCCCCAATCTCAGGAGGATCGCACTATGGTGCTGACAGCCTTATTAGCGGGATCGGTAGTGCTGGCCGCCGCCGCGCCGGCTTCCGTCACATTCAATAAGGAAGTGCTGCCGATTTTGCAGAAGCACTGCCAGGTCTGCCATCGCCCTGGGGAAGTCGCGCCAATGTCATTCGTCACGTATCAGGAAACGCGACCCTGGGCGAAGGCGATCAAGGAAGCTGTCGTGACCAGGAAAATGCCGCCCTGGTTCGCCGACCCCGCGTACGGTCATTTCAGGAATGCGCGTACGTTGAAACAGGCGGAGATGAATGCTCTCATCGCCTGGGCGGACAGTGGCGCGGCCGAAGGCGACGCCAGACACAAGCCCGGGCCGGTTGAGTTCGCAAGCGGCTGGAGCATCGGCAAACCCGACATCGTCATCGAAATGCCGAAGGATATCCCGGTCCAGGCGCAAGGACAAATGGACCAGGCCAACGTGCTCGTCAGGGTCAACTTCGCCAAGGATCTGTGGGTGAAGGCGGCCGAAGTGCGGCCGGGCAATCCAAAAGTGGTGCATCACATGAAGGCCTGGGTCCGGTTCCCTGCATCGGAGTGGATGAAAGACGCCCCCGAAGGCGAGCTATACAAGCCTCAGCGGGCAGGATCGGCGTCGCGGTCTGCGCCCGGTACGCAGGGCGCTCGTCCTATGTTTGGCGAAGGCTTGTCGCAGGACATGCTGGCCAAATTTAACCCGGGAGTGAACGCGCAGGAGTTTGCCGCCGGAGAGGCTGCCAAGTTCATACCGGCCGGGTCGGACATCGTCTTCGAGTGCCATTACGTTCCCTCGGGGGCGCCGCAAACCGACAGGTCGAGAGTCGGGATCGTTTTGGCAAGCGCTCCTCCCAAGAAGCGTTATC
>JBOGMR010000393.1:0-8671 GCA_050746825.1 Bryobacteraceae bacterium
CACTCACACTGTGTATGTTTGAGCTTGACGCAAGTTATGCAGGGAAGTCAAGAGTGGCGATAAAGTTTTGAAAACTGGACCATTATGAGCGGTAATTCTGTAAGCCTTTTGTAAAATTGAGCGGCTCCAGGCCGCTCCTTGACGGTCGTGGTTCTGTGTCAGTTCTCGTTGGCAAGAGACCAGCTTCAATGGCCCCAAACGAGGATTCGTCTTGAGAGCAAATCCGGCAGGATTTTGTTCGCGATGCTGGGAGCAAGCTGTCCGCGGTCGTCCTGTTCGCCGAACCAGACCAGCTCACTGATTTCCGAGCGCGGCGCCGGCTCGCCGATGAGGCCGGCGCGGTAGAGTTCGATCTCAACCGTTTTCGGAGTATCCGCCTCGCAGCCCGCGGCGCGATCCGCGTAGACGCCGACAAATTCGACGCCGCGGAGCTCGACGTCGCCGAGTTCCTCGCGGACCTCGCGCGCGAGGCAGTCCATCGCGGATTCGCCCGGCTCGCGTTTGCCGCCGGGAAGGATCAGCAGCGAAGTGGTGTGCTTCTTGCGGCACAGGAGTATCCTGCCGGCGCGCATTGCGAGCAGTCCGACTTTCCTGTAGTCGCTCATCGTTACTGCAGAATGGGGAGCGTGAGATAGCCGTTCGGCACAAACAGGCTGCCCTCGGTGATTCCTTCCGGCGCGATCTTCTTCAGTTCGGCGGTCAATTGCGTTGCGGTGATCCCGGCGGCCAGGGCTGAGGCGAACGCACTCGTGACACGCCGCACCTGTTCCGCCGATTCGTGAACGAATTCCAAACGGAAGTGGCGGATGCCGGCGCGACGCCACGCCTCGAGATGTGTGTCCGCGGTTTGCGCTTCGGCGCCGAACACCGTGTTGCGGCAGCCGACGTCGGCCATCACGGGGTGAGCCCGGCCGCCCGCGTCGCGAAGCGCCACGCGATGACTCTCGCACGGGCGTCCGCAGTCGCGGTAGCTGGTGCCCGAAGACAGGAAACGGCAGAACACGCAGTGCTCGGTGTGGAATACGGGCAGGTGCTGGTAGGCGATAACCTCAATTTGCGCAGCGCCGGCCTTCCGCGCAAGATCGGTGACCTGGTCCGCGTTCAAATCGTGCGTCGGCGTGATCCGCGCGAGTCCGAGTTGCAGGTAGATTTCGGCTGCGAGCGAATTGGCGGCGTTCAGGCTGAAGTCGCCGATCAGCGCCGGATGCGGTTTTCCGCGGAGCGCGTGCAGCATCCCGCTGGAGCGGACCACGATGGCGCAATCAAGGCCCAGCAGGAAATCGAGAATGCGCTCCTCGCCCGGCTTGAGCACTCGGGGACTGGCGACGCGCGCCGTGATGCCGCTCGATTTCACTCGCTCGACCGATGGACGCAATCCGTAGAGATCCAGATAGTCGAGCGTAATGCTGGCGGGGCGCAGTTCGATCGCGGCTTCGAGTTGCTCCGGAGTGCGAACCAGCAGATGCAATTCAGGGGAGGCGAAATAGGGCGAGGGTTCCGGCGTTGCCTGCACAGCCACCTCCGGCAACGCTTCCTGCGGATCGCACACGGCATTTGCCGGGTGTCGAATTTGCAGCGCCTCAAGTTGCTGGACTGCCTCGCGGCGCAATTGATTCAGCAGCGAGGCGGGCACGAACGGCGATCCGCCGATTTCGGCGGTAAGATTAGCAAGCTCGTAGGGCGTGTTTCCCAGACGCCCGAACTGATCCCGCAGATGATCGGGATCTACACTGCGATTCTGCGCCGCGTCGAGAGTCGTGGCCGAACGAACCGTCACGCAGATGTCCGGTCGCCTCGCCAGCCGCCATTCGGCGGCCAGCGGCTCGCCCACGCGAGCAGCCGCGTGAACGTGAACCGGCTGCCGC
Source organism: Bryobacteraceae bacterium (assembly GCA_050746825.1). Lineage (GTDB taxonomy): Bacteria > Acidobacteriota > Terriglobia > Bryobacterales > Bryobacteraceae > JBOGMR01. Next base: position 1,866 of record JBOGMR010000393.1, read on the forward strand.
GCTACGGGCGCCGCGGCTTGCGTGTACGGACGCGCCAGACGGCCAAGGTCGGGATCGTGCGTACGCCAGACAAGATCGCCGGGGCGGATGCGTGAGAACTTCACGGCGCCATTGCCGAACTGCAGCTCGAGCGATCCATTGCGCGCGCGAAAAATCTGAAACACGCGGCCGCCCTCTTCAGGCTCTTCCGGACTGCGCCAGTCCGCGGCATCGAAGACGACCCCGTCGCCGGCTTTCAACGGGGCGAGCGCGTGGACCTCGCGGGTCTCGACAAACACGCGATCCGTCTCGACCCTGGTCACGCGCCCCATGCACAACCCGCGGTGACGCGGTGCGCGCCCATTCACGACCTGCTGGTGATTCGTCCCGCTGACGAAGTAAGGACCGAGCCCGCGCGAGTACACTTGCTCGAGTTGCAACTCCTCGGCGGGGCTCACCTGCTTCTCGCGGCCGGCAAATGCGTCGTCCACAGCGTTGCGGTACGCGCGCGTGGTCAGCGCGACGTAATCGGCGTCCTTGTACCGGCCCTCAATCTTGAGCGCCGCGATGCCGGCGTTGACGAATTCGGGGACCTGCCGCAGCGTGTAAAGGTCGCCGGGCGACAGCAGATAGCGCGCATCGCCCAAAGGCCGCAGTCGCCCGTCGACGAGCAATTCATAGGGCAAGCGGCAGGCCTGCGCGCACTGGCCGCGGTTGGCGCTCCGGCCGCCCCACGCTTCCGACGAGAAGCACTGGCCCGAATACGCGACGCACAGCGCGCCGTGGACGAAGATCTCGAGCTCGCAGGACGTCGCGGCGCGGATCGCGCGGATCTCGGCGAGCGACAGTTCGCGCGCGAGCGTGACCCGCTCGATGCCGAAGTCGTGAGCCATCTGGGCGCCTTCCGCGCTCGTGATGCTCATCTGCGTGCTGGCGTGGAGCTCGAGGTCCGGTGCGATGCGGCGCGCCAGCTTGACGGCGGCGTAGTCCTGGACGATGAGGGCGTCGGCTCCGGCGTCGGCCATCGCAGCGATCGCGCGCGCGGCGACGGCGAGCTCGTGTTCGAAGATGAGAGTGTTGAACGTGATGTAGCCGCGCACGCCTCTCCGATGCAACGTGCGCATCACCTCCGGAAGCTCGGTGAGAGAAAACCCGACCTTGGCGCGCGCGCTGAAATGTTTGAGCCCGAAATAGACAGCGTCGGCTCCCGCTTCGACCGCCGCGTGCAACTGCGGCCAGTACCCGGCCGGACTCATGATTTCGGGCTTGCGGAGCTGCTGCATTGGGGGACTTCTTTTAGGCTAGCAGCCCGTGAGAGCGAAGGCCACGAGCATGTTTCCGTGCGCACCCGTAGCTTGTTCCAACTCCTGAACCAACTTCGTTTCCAGGTCGTCGATGTCGAGCTCAACTTCACACTCCGCAATCTGCTCGTCCGTCGCGCCTTCGAAGCAAAGCTCGCAAACCCCGACGGCGTCGTCGCCGCAACTCACCGGAGGCCCGAAAGTACGGCACGTGATGGGCCGCCAGGCGTAGAGGTCGCAGGTTCCGGTTTCGGGATCGAGGACGGGACACGGCTCATCGTCGTCGTAATCATCAGGAACCGCCCCGGACGGGATTCTCGCGGCCGCAAACCGAGCACGGTCACGCACTCGGGCTGCTCGCTCCGGGTCGTCCTGATCGAGAAGCCGCAAGCCTTGCCGCAGCCGGTGCGCATCGAGCTGGCCGATCGCAAACGCGCCATAGCAGCACTGGCTGCATCCAGGGCGGCAGACGAGCCAATGCCCGCTCTTTCGCGCCGATTCAGCTACCGCCGCATCCACGATCTGAATCAGCTCGAGATCGCCCGGCAGCATGGTCCCAGAATAGCGGAAACTGGTTGGTTGCACGAATCGATGGACATGCTGCGCACTCGTACCTATGGGAGTTCCGGCCCGCTGGTGTTCGTGCTCCACGGCGGCCCTGGCGCTCCGGGGCACATGGCGCCTGTGGCGCGCGGGCTCGCGGATTCGTTTCGCGTCAGCGAGCCATTCCAGCGCGGGAGCGGAGACCAGCCGCTCACGGTGGCGCGGCACGTCGCAGATCTTCATCAGCTCATCGAGGCGCTCGCAGGCGCTGAGCGGCCGGCACTCGTAGGTTCATCCTGGGGCGCGATGCTGGCACTTGCCTACGCTGCAGAGCATCCGGTTTCCTGCGATCGGCTCGTCCTCATCGGTTGCGGAACCTTCGACCTCGCAGCGCGCGCTCAACTGCGAGCGACGCTCGATGAACGCAATGCCGGGAAAGTCGCTCCCTATTCCTACGACCCAGTGCAAGAAGATCCGAAGATCGAGCCCTACGACCCGCGCGCGCATGAGGAGACCTGGAGCGACATGCTGCGGTTGCAAGAAGCGGGCGTCTACCCGGCGGCGTTTTCAAAAATTAAAGCGCCGGTGCTGATGCTCCACGGCGCCTTTGATCCTCATCCCGGCCGGATGATCCGCGACGGCCTTCTGCCCGTTATTCCACAGCTCGAATATCGGGAGTGGGAGCGCTGCGGACACTTCCCGTGGCTCGAGAAGGCCGTTCGCGACGAGTTTTTCGTTTTATTGCGGGGATGGCTTCGAGTCTAGGTTTCGGCGCGCTTCGCCGTCATTTCGAAGCTGCGTTCGCCGGTGCCGACGTTGAATTTGATCTCGCTGCCGGTCATCTTGCCCTTATAGTTCATCTTCATCGAGTTGCCGCCGAAGTTGCGCGTCACGTTGAACTCGATCGTGTCGCCGGTCACTTTGCCGTCCTCGATTTTCGACTCGCCGCGCTGGCTCGAGATGGTGCCAGTCACCTTGTCGCCGTCCACCTTGAACTCCATCATGTTCTCGCGGGTCTGCCCCTGCATCTCGAACGTCGCTTTCCACTTGCCGTTGAAGTCGGCCGCGAAAGCCATCACGGCGCACAGAACGCTGAGCGTCAGCGCTGTCATGATTTTCTTCATCGATTGCCTCCCATCGCCCGATCAGGTTCGGGTCGCAGCCGTTATTATACGACGGCGCCGCGCGCCTGCGCTTCGAACTCGACAGGCTCAAACTTGTAACCGAAGCCTCTCACCGAATGAATCAGCGTCGGCTTGGCGGGATCCGGCTCGACTTTCTGCCGGAGGCGCAAGATGTAAACATCGACCGCGCGGTCGGTGACCGCCCGGCCGTTGCCCCACACCGAATCGAGCAACTGCTCGCGCGTGAACACCATGCCCGGCCGGCTCATGAAGAGCTCGAGCAGCCTGTATTCGGTGACGGTCAACGGCGCCGGCTGTCCGTTGACCAGCACGCGGCAGCGATTGCGATCGATCTCGATGCCGGCGGCGCGCAGCGTGTCGGATGGTACACGCGTCGTGCCTTCCGAGCGCCTTCGCAATTGCACGCGGATTCGCGCCATCAACTCGCGGATGAAGAAGGGCTTCACCACGTAGTCGCTGGCGCCGATCTCAAGCCCGATCACTCGGTCGGTCTCTGAGGCGCGCGCGGTCAGGAAGATCACGGGCAGTTCCGAGAGCTCCGGTTCGTTGCGGATGGCCTTGCAGACGTCGATGCCGTCGCAATCCGGCAGCATGATGTCGAGCAGCACCAGGTCGGGGTGCTCCTTCCGGCATCGGTCCAACACCCCTTTCCCCGTTTGCGAACCTGTGGTTTCAAAGCCTTCACGCCGCAGGTTGTACTCGAGCAGCGAGTAGAGGTCTGTGTCGTCTTCAACCAGAAAGATTTTCTTCACGGGTTCAACTCGAGAGTTACCGAGCCGCGAACGTCAGGGAGCGGTTCGCCACCTTCCACGCTACGCGAAGTCTGTTAAGGAGACGTTACGCGATCGTAAACAGTAGATGAAAGAGTGAAGAAGAACGTGGAACCGCGGCCGAGATCGCTTTCCACCCAGACGTCGCCACCCTGAGCGCGAACCAGGTGTTTCACGATCGCAAGCCCCAGACCGGTGCCGCCCAACTCGCGCGACCGGGCCTTGTCCACACGATAGAAGCGCTCGAAAAGTCTGGGCACATCTTCGGCGGGGATGCCCATTCCCGTGTCGCGGACATAGATCGCCGTCATCGGCTCGGAGCCGGACGCTTGATGCGGACGCGCGCCAATGGTGATGGCGCCGCCTTCCGGCGTGTACTTGATGGCGTTGTCGAGCAGGTTGATGAGAATCTGGTGGACTGCCTCCGAATCGCAGTGCACAGCGTCGTGTTCCAGGCCGATGCGAAGGTCGACGCGGAGCTGCTTCTTCTGGGCGACCGGCTTGATGGTATCGATCGCTTCGTCCAGGATATCCCGGACCGCGTACGAGCCGAAGTGCAGATCCTGACGCTTCATCTCGATGCGTGAAATCGTCAAAAGGTCGGCAGTGAGGCTCGCCAGCCTTTCGGCGTTCTGCCGGATGATGCCGAGGAAGCGCATGTTGTTCTCGCGGTCCTCAATGGCTCCGTCGAGGAGCGTCTCGGCGTAGCCTTGAATCGAGGCCAGGGGCGTGCGCAGCTCATGCGACACGTTGATAACGAAATCCTTGCGCACGCGTTCGACGCGCTCGAGCTCGGCGTGCTCGCGTTCGAGCTGCTCGACGGCGCGCTGCAGATGCTCGCTCGCCTCGTTCAGGCGCTGGCTCAGTATGCCGAGCTCACCGCGGCCCATTCCCGCCAGACGCGCGCGGAAGTTGCCTTTGGCCAATTCACTGGCGAAGCCGATGATCTTGCCCAGCTTGGTGGATGTGCGGCGCGCGACCAGAGCAGTGATCAGAATAGCCGGGAGGAATGCGAGAGCGGCCGCACCGAGCATACGCCGCCGAATTGCGTTGACCTGGACGTTGACGTCCGCCAGCGGCACGGCCAGCCGCAGTGCGCCAGCCGAAAAAGGAATCGCAACGTACAGGTAGCTTTCACCGGTGGTGGCGCTTTGGCGGATGCTCCATCCGGTCCGCCCCCGGAGCGCTTCGATGAACTCGGCTCGCTGTGCATGATTCTGCATCTGGGACGGATCGAAATGGGTTTCGAGCAGCACGCGCCCGTCCCGCTCGATCACCGTCAGGCGCAAGTGGGCTTCGCGAGCCATCCGTTGCGCTCGCTCAATCGACGGCGGGTCGACCGCTTCCGAGAAGCTGATGCCGATCACGCGAGCCTTGGAAGACAACTCGCTTCTGAGGTTGTCGATGTAACTCGATTCCACCACGCGCGTCGCCAGAACATCCACGGCGATCATCGCGACGGCGAGGACGCAGAAGACCGATAGGATCAGCTTGAAGTAGATGCGCGCGGTCACGCCGGGACCTCAAAACGATATCCGAAGCCGCGCACGGTGGTCAGATACCGCGGCACGTCCGGCTGTGCCTCGATTCGCTCGCGAAGGCGGCGCACGTGTACGTCAACGGTGCGCGGGGTCACGAAATGCTGCTGTCCCCATACCTCGTCGAGAAGTTGCTCGCGGCTGTAGGCGTGGCCGGGGTGGAGCAGGAAGAACTCGAGCAGGCGGAACTCTGTGGAGGTGAGCGGCAGCTCCTGATCGCCGAGGAATACGCGATGCGCCGCGCGATCGAGGCGGAAAGGACCGAGGTGCGCCGGACCCTGCGCCGGCGAGGGCTCGCCTTCGCTCCTTCGAAGGTGAGCCTTGACGCGCGCAATCAGCTCACGCGGGCTGAACGGCTTGGTGACGTAATCGTCGCCGCCGATTTCGAGGCCCAGCACGCGATCCACCTCATCGGAGCGCGCCGTGAGAAAGAGGATGGGCGCGCGCCCGATCGCGCCGCTGCGACGGATCTGCCGGCAAAGGTCGAAGCCGTCGCCATCGGGCAGCATGATGTCGAGGAGAATCAGGTCCGGCTTCCACGCTTCGAGCTGATCGAGCGCGCCCTTCGAGCCGCGCAGAATCCGCGTCTGAAAGCCCTGCCGCGTCAGATTGTATTCGAGCAGCGAGGCAAGTTCCGGCTCGTCTTCCACGATCGCGATCCGCCTGGCCATGCCGTATTGAACATTGTGGCACAGGGCCCGCGGTCAGAAGTTGGCTCCGGCTGTCCCTGATTTCTCCGCCGGACGCCCCTGCTGCGTTTCGCATTGCTCGAATTTGCGCTGCGCTTCAACCGGTGGTTCCCCGAGCAGCGACTGGCGCCGGTCGGCGCCAAGACACGCGGTCGTCGAGGCCCGCAAATCCTTGAGCAAATCCTGCCAACTGCGGCTCTCCGGAATCTGTGGAGTCTGGATCGGCCAGATCATCAGCGCGTTCGGATACCACGTCATGAGCCGAGTGTTGTCCAAACTGAATCGCAGAACTGCCCGCACAGCCCTGAAGATTGGGATTTCTCGCACCACCGAATAATCGGCCCCCGAGTAAAGCCTGATCACACCTCTGCCGGAGGGGTACAACACCGCTACCTTTCCGTCGGGGCTGATCCCCAGTGTCACCAGGCTCTCGCCCCTTAGAGGATAAAGCTTGACCGTCGCGCCCGTGTCGAGGCTCCAAATCCTGGCATCGCCGTTCTTATCCACACCGATCATCAGCCGGAATGTGGAATCGAAATCGTAAAGGAGGTCCGTTAATGGGCCAAGCTCCGCCAAATTCGCTTCCCGCACTCGCGTCTCGGCCAGGACTCTCCACACGTGAGCGGCTGGGGGCTTGACTCCCAGGACAAACTCGGCGTCATAACTAAGAAAGACCTGCGCATCCGGCTTCAGCGCCGCGTCTTTTTTGCTCAGCTCGAATTTGAGGAACGGATATTTTTCGCCCGTCCGGAACGTGTAGACGTTTCCGGCGCGATCGACCACACAATACCGCTTACCGTCCCGGCTGAAATAAGCGTCACTCACGTCCTGGGAAGGATAA
>JBOGMR010000394.1:0-6198 GCA_050746825.1 Bryobacteraceae bacterium
GTTTACAGTACCGGCGCCGGTCATCACCGCTCCCTACGTTCACCAGATGAGCTTCAGCGTCGAACGCGCGATGCCAGGCGGCTTAGTCGTCAAGGCCGGTTACGTCGGGAAGCTGGGGCACAATCTCTTGCGGATGGTTCAGAAGAACCCCGCCGTATACATCCCCGGACAGTCCACTACTGCCAATACCGACCAACGGCGTGTTCATTTGCCGGGCGTCTATTCGAGCTTCCGTGAAGTGGCAACCAATTCCAACTCGTCCTACCACTCGCTGATCGTCTCGTTGAATCGGCGGTTCAACAAGGGCCTGACGTTTCTGACCGCCTACACGCTGGGCAAGTTTCTCGATTACTACTCGGCGCAGAACCTCGGCCAGACGCTGCAGGATCCTTATAATCACCGCGCCGACCGGTCGCGCTCCGATGAGGACCGGCGGCACGTTTTCGTGAACTCCTTCGTGTATGAGATCCCTGCCTGGAAATCGCAGAAAGGGATTCTCGCAAGAGCGTTCGGCGCGTGGCAGCTATCGGGAGTTGTGAGCTTCGCCAGCGGACTGCCGGTATGGGTGCGCAGCGACCGTGACAATTCGCTCACGGGAGTCGGATTCGACCGGCCGGACCTGGCCGGCAATCCAGTACGATCACACGCCGACCGCAACGACATGGTCAGCCAGTTTTTCAATATCGCGGCGTTCGTGCCGAACCAGCCAGGCCGTTACGGTAACGCCGGACGAAATCTGTTTAGCGGGCCCGCGCAGTCCACCACCGACTTGTCCTTGACTAAGAACTTCCTGATCTCCGAAAAACTGGGCCGCATCCAGTTCCGTACGGAGTTTTTCAACGCCTTAAACCAGGTGAATTTTTCGCAGCCTGAGGCGCGGCAGGCGAACCGGAACTTCGGACGGATCCAGTCGGCGGGTAGCCCGCGGATTGTGCAGTTCGCGCTGAAATATCTTTTCTAATTGCGCGCTTGTCCACCTCGAACAACATGCGTTCCTTCGCTCTCGCGATGATTCTTCTGTCTCCTGCGCTTTGGGCGCAGCGGCCGGTCTATCCATCCTCAAAGCACGGTGGGACCTACATGTTCAATTACTACCTGCCGCCCGCGCCGAGCACCACGCCCTGGTGGCCGAGCTGGTCGCCGGATGGCAAGTGGATCGCCGTGGCGATGTATGGGTCTATCTGGAAGGTGGATCCGCAGACCGGCGTTGCCTACGAGCTGACCTATAACGGTAAGTATCATTCTTCGCCGGACTGGTCGCCGGATGGCAAGTGGATCGTGTACACCGCCGATGACGACGGCGTGAGCGTCGGGTTGGAAATTGTGAACGTTGAAACGGGCGAGAGCCACGCGCTGACACAAGACAAAGAAATCTACGCCGACCCGGTGTTCTCCCCCGACGGCAGACGCTTAGCGTACGTCTCGACCAAGCCAAAGGGTTATTTCAACATCTACGTGCGGCCGATCAAGGACGGGCGCTGGTCAGGCGAAGAGATGGCGCTGACGACCGACAACAATTTCGGCCGGGACCGTTTGTATTTTGGGGCCTGGGACATGCACACTCAGCCTACCTGGTCGCCGGACGGCAAGGAAATGCTGGTCGTTTCAAACCGCGATGCGCTGCTGGGTGCGGGCAATGTGTGGCGAGTTCCTGTGGAACCAAACGGCATGGTGAAAGCAAAGTCCGTTCTGCGCGAGCAGACGCTGTATCGGACTCGTCCGGACCTATCCATAGACGGCAAGCGCCTCATCTATTCCTCCACGATTGGCGCGGCCGACCAATACAATCACCTTTATGTCTTGCCGGCTGCCGGCGGTGAACCGTACAAGATGACTTTTGGCTCGCATGATGACTTCCACCCGCGCTGGTCGCCTGACGGAGAATGGATTGCCTACATCTCGAATGAAGGCGGACTTCCACAATTGCGGCTTCTCGAAACGTACGGCGGCGCGCAGAAGACAATACGGATTCAGTCGCGAAGGTGGAAACGCCCGATGGGAATGGTTCGAGTTCGGGTGCTCGACGAGCGCACGCGCGGCGTAACCGCGGCTCGCGTTTATGCCCCGGCTTCCGATACCAAATTCTACCCGCCGGAAGACGCCTATGCGCGCGTGTCTTCGCCCAGGATGACTTACCGCCTCGGAGAGCATACTTTCCATACCGAGGGTGACTTCACAATGGCGGCTCCCCCCGGCAAAATGAGTATCGAGGCGGTCAAGGGGTTCGAATATCGCCCTGCGAAACGGGAAGTGGAAATAAGAACAGGCGAGGTCGCGAATGTTGTACTGACGCTCAAGCCGCTGGTGGACATGTCTGCCAACGGTTGGTACAGCGGTTCCACGCACACCCATATGAATTACGGCGGGAATCTGCGCAACACGCTCGAGAACATGATGATGATGTCTCGTGCGGAGGATCAGGACGTCGTCAATGTGCTGGTCGCGAACAAGGACAACCGAATTCTCGACTGGCAACACTTCGTCAAGGGCGGCGGCGAGCATCCTGTTTCAAAGTCGGATCCGAGCATGAAAGTCATCGTCGGGGAAGAGTATCGCCCGCCGTTCTGGGGTCACGTGTTTTTTATTGGTCTGCAGGATCACCTGATTTCTCCCTTTCTGACGGGATATGAGGGCACCGCGATTGAGAGCTTGTACCCCAGCAATACGGATATGTTCCGCAAGGCCACGGCGCAGGGAGCGGTAGCCGGCTACGTACACGCGTTCGGAGGCAACAACGACCCGCTGCGCGGCAATCTGGGAGGCGCCAAGGGATTCGCGGTTGACGCGGCGCTGGGGACTATTCACGCGGTGGAGTGGTCGTCCTCCGGCCGCGGAACTTTTGTGCCTTTGCACCATGCCTGGAACAACGATCTGCGAATTGCGGCAGTCGGCGGCGAAGATGCGAACACCAGTCTGCATCACCACACCATGATTGCCAGCGTCCGCACTTACGCCTATGCCGGGAAGCAATTCACCGCAGCGACTTGGATCGACGCCGTCAAGCAGGGTCGTACATTCTTCAGCAACGGACCGCTGCTGGAGTTCAAGGTCGACGGCCGGATCCCAGGAGAGACTGTGAACTTGCCGGGGCCGGGCGGGACGGTCACCTTGGAAGGGAAAGTGTGGTCCTGGCTGCCACTCACCAGGATCACGATATACCGCGACGGTAAGTTATGGAAAGAAGTCGGACAGGACTTTCGAGAGCAAGTGAAGGTTGATCGGAGCGGCTGGTTTTCGTTGGTGGCGGAAGGCGCGCCGGCCGGCCTACCCGTGGACCCGGCCTTCCCTCAGGCCGGCACAAACGCAATACGTGTGTATGTGGGCGATCAAAAGATTCGCAACCGCGAATCGGCGGAATACTTCGTTGCCTGGATCGACAAGCTCCGCGGAATGACTGAGAAGTTCCCCGGGTGGCGTTCACAGGCTGAGAAGGAGAAGGTCTTCGCGCAGTTCGACGAAGCCCGGCGTGTATACCAGAAGCTGGCTGGCGAAGCGGCGCACTAGTGCAGTCGCCATTGACTTCTACGGCAGCGATCCGATACATTTCTCACGACGCATGGGAGGTCTCATGTCCAGGCTTGTGGCCGTGTACTTTCTGGTCTGTCTCGCAGCTCGGAGTCAGACTTCCGCGGGCAACATCAGCGGTTCTGTGGAAGATACGAGCGGCGCCCGCGTGCCAAATGCCAAAGTAACGATCACTCATGCCGGCACGCGGCAGAGCCGAGCCGTCTCAACCAACGACCGCGGCGAGTATCTGGCTCCTCTGATGCCCATAGGCGAGTACGTCGTTTCTGGTGAGAAGGAGGGATTCAAGCGGAAATCGCTCTCCGGTATTCTTCTGCGCGTCGATCAGACGCTAACTGTTCCGATCGTGATCGAGCCGGGCAGTGTCAGGGAGATTGTGGAAGTTGCGAGCAGCGCGCCTCTGCTCGATGCCGAGACGTCATCGCTCGGCCAGGTGATCGACAACAAACGCGTGCTCGACCTTCCATTGAATGGACGAAATGTGTTCGCTCTGGGGCTTCTGGCGGGAAACACGGTCGAGGTCTTCGGTATGGGCACCAACCAGACCTTCGCCGCCGGCGGCGGCCGGTTCTCCGGAAACGAGATCATGCTCGACGGGATCTCGGATAACACCATCATGAATCGCGGATCGGTGGGACGGAACAGCGTGCTCTATACGCCATCGGTGGATGCGCTCGAGGAATTCAAAGTCAAGACCAATAATTTCTCGGCTGAGTTCGGTCATGCGGCCGGCGCCGTGATCAGCGCCACGATCAAGTCGGGCGCAAATAGCCCTCACGGTGCGCTGTGGGAGTTCCTGCGAAACGACCGGCTGGACGCCAACAATTTCTTTTCCAACGCGGCCGGACGCGCGAAAGCCCCATTTCGCCAAAATCAGTTTGGAGGCGCGATAGGCGGACCCATCGTGATTCCGAGAATCTACAACGGCCACGATCGCACATTTTTCTTCTTTGATTACGAGGGCGCCCGGCGGCGCACCGCGGCAAGTTCGTCGATCAACGACGTGGCCCCCGTTGCCTTTCGGCAGGGTGATTTCTCCAGCCTTCCGCAGCGCATTTACGACCCTCGGGCCAGGCGTATCGGGCCGGCAGGAACCGTGATTTCCGATCCGCTTCCCAACAATCGCATCCCGGCCAGCCTGATCAACCCAACCACCGCCGCCATCGAAGCGCAGATCCCGGTTCCGAATTTCGGCGTGCCCGAGGCTCGAACGCGGAACTACTTTCAGCAGCAGGGGCAGCGGCAGGACATAGACCAGTCCGACATCCGCGTGGATCACAAGGTCAGCGCGGCGAACAGTCTCTTCGGCCGCTTCTCGTTTTCCAATCTGGACGATCCTCGTCCGGGTCTGTTTCCGCCTCCGCTCAGCGCCGGCAGCACTCAGGTCCAATACTCGCGGCATGCGGTGCTCAACGACGTTCATGTCTTCCGTCCCACCGCCATCAACGAATTCCGGTTCGGCTTCACTCGTTCGAACGGCAGCAATATCGGCAGGGGGCAGGAAAGTGCTCCATTTGGCGCGCAAACTGGACTGGCATTGTTCCCGTTTCCAGTCCAGGGCTTCCCATCCTTTACCTTCAGCCGCACCGGCCAGATCAGCGGTCAAATCCTCTACACGGGATTCGGCGGCGGTACAAGCAATCTGAATTTAGAAAACACTTACCAGTGGGTCGACAATTTCACCCTGATCCGCGGCAACCATGCGATCAAGTTGGGCGCGGACCTGCGGCGGCATCGCGTCGATCAACTCACGGGCGGTTTCGGGGAGTACATCTTTGGATCGATCTTCAGCTCGAGCTCTAACGATGCCGGTTCGGGCGACCCCTGGGCCGACTTCCTGTTGGGCTTCCCTTCCATCCAGAATCCATCGCGGCGGATGATCGAATGGGGAAGGCTCCGCTTCCTTTACGCCGGATCGTTCATTCAGGACGACTGGAAGGTGACCCGCCGCCTGACGCTGAACCTTGGACTTCGATACGAGCTGTACACGCAGCCAGTGGACGCGCGTGACATCGGAGGCATGTACGATCTGGTGAGCCAGACCTTCGTACTGCCCGGCAAGGGAGGTTATTCCCGGGCGGTAGTGAAAGGAGATCACAACAACTTTGGTCCACGCGTCGGCTTTGCTTACCAGCTCACACCGAAACTGGTGATGCGCAGCGCTTACGGAATCTTCTATGGCTTGCGTGATCAGAACGACCAGACCACGATGTTCTTCCAGAACATTCCCAATGTTCCGACGCTCGTCGCTCCCACCATTACCGCCGATCGAACCGTAGCGCCCCCGATCACCGTCAATTCTCCCATCAAACTATCGCCCAGTGATCCTACCCTGAAAGAATTTGCGCCGTCTTCACCAGCCGCATTCACGATCCAGACCGTCGACTTCGCCAACGTTCCGTATCCCTACCTGCAGCAGTGGAATTTCAGCCTGCAATACGAGCTGAACCAAAGCTGGCTGATCGAGACCTCGTACGCCGGATCAAAGGGAACAAAACTCGGCGCCCGGAACAACCTGAATCAGGTACCGTTCGAGTTCGCGCTGGACGGCCGCAACACTCAGGCGTTCCGGTCGATGCCCAAAATCAACGGTACCGGGGGATACAGCGCCAGCGACGCCAACAACAAGTACCACGCATTCAACCTGCGAGTGGAAAAAAGGTTCTCCCAGGG
>JBOGMR010000395.1:0-4412 GCA_050746825.1 Bryobacteraceae bacterium
AGATAGAGATGTTCACAACGCCGAGGCCGCTGACTGCGCCTCGCAAATATGCATTATCCCAGAAATCGTGCCAGCGGCCGGCGGCGGAAAAGTAGTTGTTGTCCCACCACTCGGACCACGGGAGAATCAGCAGCACGACGCCGATCTCAAGACAGAACACGATAAAGCTGACCGCGAAAAGTTTGTGATACCAGCGATAACGCGGGGGCTGGGACGGTTGCTCCTCTTCGCGGAGAGGCGGAGCCGGAATCTGCGGGATCACGCGCCTTCTCCTTCAGCGAACAGCGAGAGCTGGGCGCTCAGAGGAAATCGCGAACTGGCGCGCACCGGCTCGAAGCTGAGGCGATGCAGAGGACTCGGACCGCAGGCGGCGAGAGCGGAGATGTGTTGGGGAGTGAAGTAGCCTTTGTGCTCGGCAAGCCCGTATTCGGGGAAGACCTCGTCCCATTCGCGCATACAGGCGTCACGGGCAACCTTGGCGATGATCGACGCGGCGGCGATCGCATGGCAGCGCGCATCACCGTGAATAATGCCTTGCTGCGGGATGGCGACGTCGAGAGGGACGGCGTCGACCAGCACGAAATCCGGCTGCGGCGAGAGCTCCGCCACAGCGCGTTTCATCGCCAGCCGCGACGCGTGGTAAATGTTGATGCGGTCAATTGTGGCGGCGTCCACCGCCGCGATCGCCCAGGCCATCGCACGCTCGCGGATGCGCTCAGCCAGAACTTCGCGGCGCTCCGGCTCGAGCTGCTTGCTGTCGTTTAATCCGCGAATCGGCCGGTCCGGGGAGAGAATGACGGCCGCGGCGAACACGGCGCCGAACAACGAGCCCCGCCCGACCTCGTCGGCGCCGGCTACGGCTTGATAGCCGCGCGCGCGGAGGGCCCGCTCCATTGAACCGTCGCAACGAAGGGCCGTGTGTAGCATCGAAAGTTCGCGCAGGCTAGCCAAGCGCCGGAAACCAGCAGCCCTGGCGTGGCCGCTCCCTCACGGTCGCGGTTCTGTGTGAGTCCTCGTACGGAACCGGTGGAGTCACGAACCTCAGACGCGCTCCTTGAGCCTGGCTGCTTTGCCGCGGAGGCCGCGCAGGTAATAGAGCTTCGCTCGCCGCGCCCTGCCTGTGCGAATCAGGTCAATGTGATCGACCACCCGCGAGTGCAGCGGGAAGATTCGCTCGACGCCGTGGCCGAAGCTGATCTTGCGCACCGTAATGGTCTCGCCCATGCCGGTGTTCTTGCGGGCGATGACCGTGCCTTCAAAAGCCTGCAGGCGCTCCTTGTCGCCCTCTTTGATCTTCACGTGGACGCGGATGGTGTCGCCTGGGCGAAACTCCGGCGTGTCGGTGCGCTGGTTCTTGCGAATGAATTTAGTCAGTAACGCGTTGCTCATTGGCGTATATCCTTCGTAACAGGTCGGGCCGCAGCTTCTCGGTTTTCCGGAGGGCGGCTTCCTTTCTCCACTTGCGGATCTCTTCATGATTCCCGCTGAGGAGGATCTCCGGCACCTTCCAGCCGCGGAACTCCGCCGGACGGGTGTACTGGGGGCAGTCCAGGATCCGGCCGGAATGGCTGAAAGATTCCATTATCGCGGAATCTTCGTTGCCAAGCACGCCGGGTAGGCGGCGGGCGATCACGTCGATCACGAGCGCGGCTGCCAGTTCGCCTCCACTCAGCACGTAGTCGCCGATCGAGATCTCCTCGTCGGCCAGATGCTCGGCCACGCGTTCATCGACGCCTTCATATCTGCCGCAAACCAGCAGCAGTTCGCGCGGCGTGCTGAGCCGCTCCGCGGCGGCCTGGTCGAAGAGACGACCCTGCGCGGAGAGCAGAACGACGCGGCGGGTAAGGTCCTCCTCAGAGCGCCCGGGCCAGACGGACTCGATGGCCTGGAAAATCGGCTCCGGCTTCAGCAACATGCCTTCGCCGCCGCCGAACGGACGATCGTCGACAGTTTTGTGCCGGTCGTGCGTCCAGTCCCGAAGGTTATGGATGCGGATGTCGATCAGGCCGGCCTTCCTCGCGCGCGCAATCACGCCGTGCTCGAACGGCCCCGTAAAGAACTCGGGGAAGATGGTCAGCAGGTGGAAGATCACGGCTGATTCAGTTCCCTCAGTCCCACGGGCAAATCGACGGCGATGCGCCGCGCGGCCACGTCGATCGAAACGCAAATCGATCGGGCGAACGGGACGAGCCACTCACCCCCAACGCCCCCGCCGGCGCCGCCGTCGACTTCGAGCAGCGCTGCGGCGCCGTGAGAGCGCAATCCGGTGACACGCCCGAGCGCGCCGCCAGTCTGGCTGTCGATCAGGTCGCACCCGATCAGGTCGGATTCGAAAAACTCGCCGGGCTCAAGCGCGCGGCGCTCAGCGAAGGGCACACACAACTCCGCGCCGCGAAGGCGCTCTGCATCTGAAATTGTATTCACGCCACGAAACTTGAGAATCAGCAGGCCGCCGTGCGACCAGGCCGACTCGATCTCCAGTCGCTCGGGAGCGTCGAGAGACTTGATGAAAACGCGCCCCACCTCCAGGAAACGATCGGGGGTCGTTCCTTGGGGATCGACGATGACTTCGCCACGGTTCCCCCTCGCACCCTTCACAAAGGCGAGGGTGATCCACTCAGGAGGAACCGTGGCCAAAAACTACTCCAGAATCTCCAGCGTAAACCGCCGGTTCAACTTCATACTGGCCGCGCCAAGGATGGTGCGAATCGAGCGCGCGGTTCTTCCCTGCTTACCAATTACCTTGCCGAGGTCCGTCGGGGCAACACGGAGCTCCAGAACCGTCACCTGTTCCCCTTCGACCACATTCACATTCACTTCTTCGGGGATGTCAACGAGTGCTTTCGCGATGTCTTCAACAAGTTCCTTCATCCACACCCCTCCTAAGCTCATGGTAGCACCGCCTCAGCGGTGACGGCTTGTTCGGCGTTCAGGATGTTATGGGGAAACGTCTCAGGATGCAGCCGGCGCGGGGTTGTTCTTCACCAGCCGCTCGACGGTGTCGGAGAGTTGGGCTCCACAGCGCGTCCAGTGCTCGATGCGTTCGTGCTTCAGAACCACCTGAGCCGGATGGGTCAGCGGATTGAAGTGGCCGACAACCTCGATGTTGCGGCCGTTGCGGGCCTTTTCCTTCTCGATCACGACGATGCGGTAAAACGGCTTTTTCTTGGCGCCGAATCGCGCCAGACGAATCATCAGCATTTTAGGTTAGCTCTTCGAAACGTTGGTAACGACTTATTTTACCAGAAACACATAGGGCGGGTATTCAAGCTGGTCGCCGCCAGTTTGAATACGCCGCCCTCTCGATCACAACATCCGCTGCCGCCGCGAAACTGCCCGCCGGCCAAGGAGCGCCAACGCGCCGAACGCGAGCAAGGCAAGACTGCCCGGCTCCGGGGTTGAGGTGGTCACGGTATGCTGAGCGCCGGTCGGGTGTGTTTCGCTGACCGTCCCTAACGGGAAAAAGTCCCCGTCACGGTTGCTACCGTTCAGCAATACGTTGATTCCGTTGATCTCAATCGCTCCGGGAGGCGGAAAATGATTCCACAGGGTTCCCTGGGAAGTCAGCAGCAGGTTGTTGGACAAGGCGATCGGTCCATTCAGGGAGCCAAGCCGCACGTCGAAGAAAACGTCGAAAAACGAATCGAACGTTCCGTGCGGCAATCCGGGAGGCGCCTCGGCGCCGAAGTTGATGGTCATTCTTCCGGGACTCGCCGGTCCTCCCCGCTCGCTCTGCAGCGTGATGTAGTAGAAGCCGAGTCCGAGGCCAAAGTCCGTCGGCACGGTGCTCACCAGATGCAGCGCCTCGAGCACAGTCGATATGGCCTCGCTTGGCGCGTCCGCCTGATCGAGCCGCTGAACAATCGTATCGGTGTTCCCCACGGCCACGGGGCCGCCCCCGAAATCAAACGTCACGAGCGGCACGCCTTGAAAGGGAACACCACCGAAATTCGTGGGGGCGACGGTTTCGAAAAGATCCCACCCGGGGAGCACGCTCGGTCCCGCGTTAGCGAGACCCAGACCAAAAAACGCGCACCCCACGATGAGGAGCGCGATTCTTCTACGCAGCATCATGCTGGTTCCTCCGGGATGGATTATACCACTGATGTAGAGGGTGGCATAGCGAAAAGTAGGCGAATCCGCGGACGAAGAAAGGGCGAAGCCGATTTGGCAGCAGCGCACTTGACACCTGCAGAATCGGGCGATAGACTCCTGAATAACTTAGTGTCTGTCAGACAATAAGTGTAGCAACTTCAATGACGGCGTGGAGCAATCGTGTAGTTCCAGTCGCCGTGAAATTTGTCCGGCCTAAGGTCAATACTCGTCACTTAACGATCCTAATGGCCTTCGCGACATTAATGGGCGGTGAGCGCTTGCCGCCGCGACGGCGGAGCGGGTAGTTGCTCATTTTG
>JBOGMR010000396.1:0-3985 GCA_050746825.1 Bryobacteraceae bacterium
CAGTCCGTTGCTGAACCCGCCGGCTTCCTCAAACTGAGGATTGACGGCGATCTTGCCGTGCAGGTTGATGTGGCCCCGGAGGTCGCCGATGGACACCGCCGCGAGCCCCTCTTGAAAAAACGGCCGCCTGATCGTACTGCGGATCGATTTCGATCTTCCCGTTCGTGGCGATGTACCCGAACTTGCCGCCGGCCCTGCCCATCCGTTCTGTAATACCGGAAACAAAACTTTGAGGTGCGGTTCGTGTGCTCTCTTTAAGGGTTGAGAATCAGCGGCTTCAGCCAGCAAAACGCGCCGGACTTCGCGAACGAGAGCGAACATTGCCGGTCCGGCGTGTCATTGCGTGCGGATGCGCGGGCCCTATCGCGACGCCTCACAACGGAATACAATACCGGCATGTGGAGATCGACACTTTGCCTGGCCGTTGTTGCAGGATTGTGCAGCGCAGCGGGCCCCGTCAAGATTGTGCTGGTGGCAGGAAGGCCGAGTCACCCGCCCGGCCAGCACGAGTTCAACGCCGGCTCGATGCTGATCGAGAAGTGCCTCCGCCAGAACGACGGGGTCGAGACCGTGCTGGTGAAGGGCGGCTGGCCCCAGGACGAGTCGGTCTTCGACGGCGCCAGCGCGATCGTGCTCTACATGGACGGGGGCGCGCGGCATCCGATGATTCTGGAAAACCGGTTGGAGACGCTCGGCCGATACATGAAGAAGGGCGTGGGTCTGGCCTGCCTGCACTATGCGGTCGAAGTGCCCAAAGAGCAGGGCGGGCCGGAGCTGCTCGAGTGGATCGGCGGCTTCTACGAGCGTCCCTACTCCCAGAATCCACACAATGACGTAGCCGTTAAGCAGGCGTCGCCTTCTCATCCGATTTCGCGCGGCTGGAAGAGCTTCGAGGGGCGGGACGAATGGTACTATAAAATACGCTTTCGGGTCGAAGATAAGCGCTGGGCGCCCATCCTGACGACCCTGCTGCCTAAGAACGAGCCCCGGCTTGAGACTATCGCGTGGGCCGTCGAACGCGGAGACGGCGGTCGCGGATTCGGTTTTACGGGCGGGCACTTCCATTCGAATTGGGGCATCGAAGACCAACGGCGGATGGTCGTGAACGCGATCCTGTGGACGGCCAAGCGCGAGATTCCTCGAGGAGGGGCGCGCTGTGAGATCACGCCCGCCGACCTCACACAGAACCTGGATGACAAGAAGCCGCCCGTCAAGAAGTAAGCCGGGCGCTTTTCCAGGGGCCATTCGAAGATAGTGCACAGAATCGGCCAACCGTATCAGTTTTTACAGAATTTTTACAAGATCATAACGACTCCCTGAAGGGCAATCCTTAGGATCGAATTAAGCAGGGGTTTTACGAACGCCTCGCAGGTGGGCCGGAAATGGCAAGGCGGCTAAGGAGCAATCTATGGCTTTCGGTAGCGTTGCCGTAAACGAACGGTATAAGGACCTTCATCTCGAAATCGACTTTGGGCGCTCCGCCGTGGCTCTGGATACGCGCCGGGTGGTCCTGACGCGGAAGGAATATGAGCTATTGGCGCTGCTGGTGCAGCACGCGGGAGAAATCATCCCTCGTGGCGCGCTATTGTGGCAAGTATGGGGCTACAGCGACCAGATCCGGACGCGAACGCTCGACGTGCACATCCGGCGGCTGCGAAAGAAGCTCGGGGACTACAGCGAACAGTACATCGAGACCATCTTCGGGATCGGGTACCGCTTTCAGCCGTTCCGCTCGCAGCGGGTGTTCCAGGCGTACGCAGCTCCGGCAGTGGCATAGGCGCCGGCTCCAACCGTCGCGGTTCCGGTGTGGCGCCTCGCCGATACACCGCCACAGAGCCGCGACCGTGAGGGAGCGGTTGCCTAATACCATTCAAAATCTCGTAATACCCCCATTTGC
Source organism: Bryobacteraceae bacterium (assembly GCA_050746825.1). GTDB lineage: Bacteria > Acidobacteriota > Terriglobia > Bryobacterales > Bryobacteraceae > JBOGMR01. The sequence continues at coordinate 1,898 of JBOGMR010000396.1, forward strand.
GCTCACACCCTACCCCCAAAGTTATAAGTAATTTCCGGCAAGGTGGGAATTGTATTGAGTTCCGCCTTGCCGTAAAGTAATAAACCATGAACCCTAAGACTACCTCCCCTACTCGTAGTCGCGCCTTGGAGCGACGCCTGCAAAATCTGTACAGCCGGCGATGGGCACTCGAACGGCTAATCTCCTCCCTTCAAGAATACGGCCGCAATCCCGGCATGGAACCAGCCGTAAAGTCAGCGGCATAAAGCAGATGGCGCACATGCGTTTGATAATCTGGGGCAATGCAAACGCGGACGCTCCCATCCACGGAACTTTCGGTGTCCCGTGCCTGCATGGGCACGATGACTTTTGGGTCCCAGGCCGGCGAATCCGAAGCCGGCCGCATCATCGGCCGGTGCATCGACTCCGGCGTCAATTTCATCGACACCGCCAATGTTTACAACGCGGGCCTTTCGGAAACGATCACAGGGAAGGCGTTGCGGGGGCGCCGGGATAGAGTCGTCCTCGCCAGTAAGGTGCGGGGGAAGATGGGAGAAGGGCCGGACGAGCAGGGTCTGCGGCCCAGTGCGATTTTTCGTGCCGTTGACGAAAGCCTGCGCCGCCTCGGTACAGACTGGCTCGACATCTACTATCTGCACCAGCCGGACTACGCGGCGCCTCTTGAAGACACGCTGGAGGCGATGGAACGCCTGGTCCAAGCCGGAAAAGTCCGCTATCCGGCCAGTTCGAATTACGCAAGCTGGCAGGTGGCCCGCATGCTGTGGATCGCCGAGAAGAACAGCTACAAGCCCGCTACGATCACCCAACCCATGTACAACCTGATCGCGCGCGGCATCGAGCAGGAGTATCTGCCTATGACGCGCCAGTTCGGCGTGGGCACTATCGCGTACAATCCTCTGGCCGGCGGCCTGCTTACGGGAAAGCAACCGCGCCAGTCTCCGCTTCAGGGCACGCGATTCGACAACAATCCGATGTATCTGAACCGCTATTGGCACGACCCTGCATTCCACGCGGTCGAATCGCTGAGGGAAGTGGCGGCACGCGCCGGGCGGTCTCTGGTCAGCTTATCGCTCAACTGGCTGCTTCACCACACGTCGATCGACTGCATCATCCTCGGCGCATCGCGGATCGAGCAGCTCGACGAGAATCTCAAAGCGCTCGAGGACGGCCCGCTCACCGCCGGCACGCTCGAGGCCTGCGACCGCATCTGGACGGAGCTCCGCGGCATCACGCCGCAGTATAATCGGTAGCCATGCCGAACCATCCGCTCTCCCGGCGCGACGTCATACGAACTGTCGCCGGTACGCTCGGCGCCGCCGCGCTCTCGCCGCAAGCCTTCGCGCAGGCGCGCCGCCCTAACATCCTCATGATCTACGCCGACGACCTCGGCTGGGGCGATGTCGGCTTCAACGGCCGCAAGACCTGGAAAACGCCCAACCTCGACCGGCTCGCTTCGCAGGGCACGCGCTTCGCGCGCTGGTATACGGGCGCGGTTGTCTGCGCACCGTCCCGCGGATGCCTGCTCACCGGCAAATACACGATTCACAATGGCCTCAAAACGAATGGCGACGATCTGCCTGCCTCCGAAGTGACGATGGCCGAGGCGCTCAAGCAGCAGGGCTATTCGACCGCGCTGATCGGCAAGTGGCACCGCGGAACTCTCCCCGACAAAAGCTTCACCCATCCGCTCGATCAAGGCTTCGATCAGACCTTCGGCTTCCTCGACGCGCGTCATGCGTGGGAGCATTTCCCGAAGATGTTGTACCGTGGGCGCGAGTCCGTCGCCGTCAATGGCTACACCGCGGACATGTTCTCCGGCGAGGCGATTCAGTATATCCAGCAGCGGCGGACGCAGCCTTTCTTCCTCTACCTCGCCTACATCGAATCGCATTTCCACGTGGAGGCGCCCGAAGACGAGCTGGCGCAGTTTCGCGGCAAGTTCAAGGAGAAGGACCCGTCGCAGCCCGTCAACGCCGCGTACGCCGCGATGATTCACCGCATGGACAAAGGCATCGGCCGCGTGCTCAAGGCGCTCGACGACGCCGGCCTCGCGGACAACACGATCGTCGTTTTTGCGAGCGACCAGGG
>JBOGMR010000397.1:0-1735 GCA_050746825.1 Bryobacteraceae bacterium
CGATTGAGCGTCGTGGAGTAGTCAACCCACTTCGCACGCTTGCCCCAGATATTTTTGGTTCCAATCAGCCCGTCTGAATTCGTCAAGACCGCGCCACGATCTTCCTTGAATTCGTCGGCGAACCGGAAGCCCAACGCTCCCTCCTCGGTGTCGCCCAATTTCAAAGCGGCTCCACGATCCGCACGGATCGTGACTTCTGCGTCGACAATGTTGGTCTGGCCGTCGCGCGCGAAGCGGAATCGCTGTCGCATGGTCCCCAGTATCTGTTTAGTGGGAGTCTGAAGGGCGCACTCCGCCGTCAGGGTGTCGCGGGAAATCGCCGGTTGGCCTTGCACTACAATGCGGCCAGTCTTGTCCATGCCCAGGTCGCGCCAGAAGTCGACGCCATTAATATCGCCGTGCGCGTACCAAAGGCCATGATGCCAGACATGATCAATACTCTCACCGGCGATTTTCTCGACTGGAAAACTTCGCGTCACCACGGCGCCCGAGACGCTCCGCAACGGATGCAGGAACGGCTTCATTCTGTCCGGGCCGTAGTAGAAGTTCGAGAACGGCTGAGCGCCGATCCGTATCTCCACGCGCCCGGTCTCTTGCCGAAAGGTGATGTCGGCGCTCCACGCGACCGCCGCAGCGAGCACGCCCACAAGCATCGCGCGCATGACTGTTTTTACCATACTAATCGGAGCGCCAGTTGGATGCTGCGTGCAAGATTCGCCTGGCTGGTGATTGTGCCGAACGCCGAGCTGGTCGGATTCAGGTTGGGTGGATTGAACGACGGGCGATTCAAGGCGTTGAACAGCTCGCACCGGAACTGTAGATTCACGTGCTCCGTGATGGTATTGTTCTTGATTGCGGAGAAGTCGAGGTTGTTGACTCCATGCTGGCGCAAAGTAGAGAACTGGGACGGGAAGGTGCGGACGTTGAAAGTGGGCTGCATCGCAGAGTTGCGGTTGAAACGCGTGACGTCGAATGCCGCATCGATGTTGCGCGGGTCAAGCCCGAGGCCGCCGCCGAGATAAACGACGTTTCCCCAGCCGAGGGGCGAGCCGGCCTGGCCCGTGTAAATCGAGTTCACGGTCCATCCGCCGATGACGCGGTTCAGCAATGGATGAATCTTTGCGCCGGCGGCGCGCCCTTTGCCGAAGGGCAGATCCCAGTTGAGACTGAGCACGAACCGTTGCGGGCGATCTTCGCCGGCGATGCGCTTTTCGGGGATGCCGTCCGAGTCGTTCAAGCGGCTGCGCCTCTCGATCAGCTTCGAGTACAAATAATTGGCAAGGAGCTGGAACCCGTGTGAGAACCGTTTCTCGACGCGAGCCTGGAACATGTGAAAGAAGGAGCTACCTTCGGGCGCGGTGCGCTCGCTGATGGCGGTGAAGTGCGGGTATGGCCGCAGCAGTTGCTGGCGCTGAACGGTTGATCCGTCCAGCGTCGTTCCAGGCATGAGGCCGGCAAACGGATTCGGAACATTTGCGGTGAGCCGGTCCACGGCCGGCTGGTCGCGCAGCGCTGATCGGCTCAGGTACTGCTCGGGAACGAAATCGAGTTGCCGGCCGAGTTCCATTCTCACACCGTGGTTATAGATGTAGCCCGCCTCGAACACGGCGTTGCCTGGAAGCTCCCGCTGCACGCTGAAATTCCACCGTAGCGAGTATCCGTTCCGCACGTTGTAAGAAAAGACACCGATTCCCCGGCCGAGGTAGGTTGCCAGTCCAAGCGCTGAGCCTACTGG
>JBOGMR010000398.1:0-5856 GCA_050746825.1 Bryobacteraceae bacterium
TTGAAAATAAGCGGTTTGCTGTCTGGCCGAGGTCAATCGGCTCTCCCGCTGGGCGTCTGACCACCCACGAATTCTGCGGACGAAGCATCTATGACAACGAACGGCATGTGCTCCAGGAGATTCGAAATCGTATGACCGCGCACGGATTCGATCCGTTAAGGGTGTCCCCATCAGCCCTCCCGGTTGACGCAACTGCGGCGAACCAGGTGTGCAACTCCTTTTACGGCGATTCCGCGATGCTGGAGCACCTGTCTCAGTTGATCGCCGCCATTGCCGGCGGCGGCGAGTGGGCGCCGAGGGTGGGAGTTTCGCCACAGAACACCTTTACCGTCCAAAACGGGCTTCGTTGTACCACGGGTCAATATAATACTGGCGACATGATTTGGCTTCCTGCTTGGCATCCGCAACCTACATTCTTTGACGTTCACTCCCAGAGAGTGTTCCCAACCACAAATGAAACGGCGACTTGGGCCAAGAACTTCTACGATGCCATATGGAACTTCATGGTATATCGAGGCAAAACCGAGGACTACGTAGTCTTTGGCGAGACAAACCCGATCGAGCCAAGTCCCTACAACCGTGAAGGTTGTGCGGGATGGACGGCCGACCAGGCATCCGCGATGCTGTATGGCATCCCGGGCCTCGGCAATGGATACAAGAACAGTACCCTCTTCATAAACCGTCCCGCCAACGTCGTCATGCGACCGTGGCATCGGACTGAGGCGTTACTGTCCTGCTCGCCTAGCCCGAACGTGATCAACCCCCCGTTCAATCCGCGAGACCCGTGAACGGTCGAATCAGACGGATTTTCGGAAGGAGGAATACCAATGAGGCAACGAATAAACAGCCTGAGCATTTTGGTGCTGGTGTCTGCAACCGCGCTTGCGGCACAGACAACGTCAGGAACCGGTTCTCTGTCCGGCACAATTGTCGACGAATCGGGTCGTCCGGTGGCCGGAGCAAAGCTCAGCTACACCAAAGTCGCCGAATACTTCAGGGATCAATCCGGCCGTCTTGCCGTGAAGGACCTCGGCTTCGGCGGCGAGGTCATGGTTGGTGCTGACGGGCGATTTACCCTGTCGAACCTGCCTCGCGGCAATTATAGTTTGTGCGCCTGGGGGACGCGGCCGAACCAAGTCGGCAGTTGCGAGTGGCATGGCCTTCCGGTTGTCACGCTGGCTCCCGGTCAGAACATAGGGAATCTCACGAGAATACTTCGGGAGGGCGCGATACTGACTCTACGCGTGGCCGACCCTCTGGGTAGGATCTTGGTTCCCGATTCAAACGGGAAAATCCTCGTGCCATCTCGTCGCTTCTTTATTGGCGCAACCTCCGAGTCTGGGTTCTATCGACGAGCGGAAGTTATCTCGAGGACGCCATCACAACATGTATTTCAACTGAGGATTCCAAAGCAGGGCGCCGCTCGGCTGTTCATTGATTCGGAACTGACCGTCACCGATGGGGTCGGAAATCAATTGGAAACGAAGCGGCGCACCACTCGCCAGATCACTCCTGGTGCATCGGACCAGGTCACCTTTGACCTACGAGTGAATTAGACCATGATCGGGTGAGCTATGAATACACCAGCCTGGATCATCGGCCTGTTCTTCTGCTGGCTGCCTCCTGCATTCACACAGCGGCCCGTGATCAACCCCGGCGGCGTAGTCAACGCCGCTTCTCTCGCCGGCGCCGACCAGCCCGCTTCGGCCATTGTTCCGGGCGCAATCGCCTCCATCTTCGGTCAGAACCTCGCATCGGAGACACAGACAGCCGATACGCTCCCCCTGCCGGCCACTCTGGGAGGGACCTCAGTGACGGTAGATGGATTCGCTGCGAGGTTATTCTACGTCTCCCCAACCCAAATCAATTTCCAGGTTCCCAGCGAGTTGAGTTTCGACAGGACGCTTACCCATCGAGTCCTTGTGAGCACCACGGCCAGCACAAGCGAAACCGTCCAGGTCAATGTGGCGGGCGATGCTGCCGGTATCTTCACGCAAGAGGCGCGTGGTTGCGGGCGCGGCGTGATCCTGAATCTGGGAGCAGATGGCAGCAACCCTACGCTAAACGGTCCAACTCAAAGTGCTTCCCCGGGCAGTTACGTTGCAATCTTCGCGACCGGACTCGGGCCCGTTCTTTTCCGCCCGCCCGACGGCGAGCCGGCTCCCCGCAATCCGCTCGCTCGCACTCTGTCTGGGGGGGATGTCCTGCTTGGACCGCCAGGATTCGCCAAGCATATCTTCCCGGTGACGTATTCCGGCCGCGCTCCGGGGTTGGTTGGGGTGGACCAAGTCAACGTCAGGATACCTGAGGACGCGCCGGAGGGATGCGCGGTGCCGCTGACGATCGAGGGCCTCAGCCGTTCCAGCCAGCCGGTCACCCTCAGTATTCGACGAGTCGGAGCGCAGTGCTTCGATGTCCAGCCAAGACGGTTCGGAACCTTGCGCTGGCAAAGGACGGTCACCAGCGGGCCGCAACCATCCGCCAGCACGACGCAAGAGACATTCACCGCCTCATTCGCGGAAGCCCCGGCTAACCAAGTCACGCCTCTACGTCCTCCCGGACCGCCCGAGGGCTCCTGCACGTGCGGCCAATTTCAGGTGGGCGACCCTTGGGATCCCAAACCAGGCCCTCAGTGCCCCGGTACTGGTATCCGAACGTTGCGAGTCGGCGCACTAACTTTGGACGGAGTTCCTGCGAGTCCGATCATGGTCAATCCCTCAATCTCTCTCGGCGAAGTCACCTACACGGCGACGCTTTCCACCAATAGCATCAAAGCCACGTCCGTACGCGTGCTCGCCGCGGGTGGACCTGAGGTCGGCGCCTTCGAGACAGGGCTCTCGCTCCCACCACCCATCGAGGTCACCACGCCGCTGCCGCCTGGAACAGCAATTCCTGCCCGGCAGCCCTTCCGAGTAGCCTGGACCGGTGGTAGGCAAGACGCTTCCGTCCGAGTGACACTGATCTCGCGCACAGCTCCGCTCGCGCAGTACTTCTGCGAATGCAATGCGGTGGCTGATAGCGGTTCAGTCACGTTCGAGCTGACGCGTCCTTTGCCCGACAGGCCGCCTGCTCTCGGAGTTGCTGGCGGCGATGATGTCCGCGTGATTGTCCGCGTTGCCCCCCGACCCGACCGCGTCCCAACCTTTTTCGCGCCAGGTTTTACACACGAAGGCACCCATGAGTGGAGTTATGAGTACCGCTACACAGGTCTGAGCATCAGAGCTCAATAGGGCAGTCCAAGGCCACCCGCCTCGGAACCAAAGACGATCTCGGTCGGCCAGCCCTTCCGATACAAGTAAGTGAACCTCCCGCCACACGCATAAAAAAAACGGCGGCCCCGAGGAAGAAGGGCCGCCGCACCCAAAGCGAACAATGGAGAATGGAGGCTTTTGCCAGGATCAACTACAACCGCTGGTGCCGCCGCAGTTGCCGCACTTGTAGCAGCTTCCGTTGCGGGTCATGATGGAGCCGCACTCGGCGCAGAGCGGTGAGTCTTCGGTGGTCAGCGCCGGGGTGAACGGGAGCGACTGCTGCGCCTCGGGCTCGGTCGGACGCAGCGTGGGAGTGTCACCGGCTTCGGTGATGGCGTGCTCCGGACCCAGGAACTTGGCGCCGAGCCAGCGGAAGATGTAATCCATGATCGATTTCGCGTACGGGATCTGCGGATTGCCGGTCCAGCCGCTCGGCTCAAAGCGCACATGGCTGAATTTGTCCACCAGGAACTTGAGCGGCACACCATATTGCAGGTTGAAGCTGATGGCGGTGGCGAAGCTATCCATCAGGCCGGAAATCGTCGAGCCCTCTTTCGCCATGGCGATGAAAATCTCGCCGGGTAAGCCATCGTCGTACATGCCGACGGTGATGTAGCCTTCGTGGCCGCCGATCGAGAACTTGTGCGTGACCGAGCGGCGCTCGTCGGGCAGTTTGCGGCGGATGGGACGGTAGACCACTTTCTCGGTGACCTGCGCGGGCAGAGCAGCCGGAACAGTCGCGCCGGTCGCGGCCTTTGCGCCCTTGGATGTGCCGGAACTGAGCGGCTGCACGCGCTTGGAATTGTCGCGGTAAATCGCGACGGCTTTCAGACCCAGGCGCCAGCTTTCGAGATACGCGTCCATGGTCTCTTCGACGGTGGACTCTTCGGGCATGTTGATGGTCTTCGAGATCGCGCCCGAAATGAAGGGCTGCACCGCGGCCATCATCTTCAGATGGCCCATGTAGTGGATGGAGCGCGTGCCGTTCTGCGGCCGGAAGCTGCAATCGAACACCGGAAGGTGCTCGGCTATGAGGTGCGGCGAGCCTTCGATGGTGCCCGTGGCATCGATGTGGCTCACGATCGCCTCGGTCTCGGTGGGCGAGTAGCCAAGCTTGATCAGCGCCTGCGGCACGGTGTTGTTGACGATCTTGATAACGCCGCCGCCGACCAGCTTCTTGTATTTGACCAGGGCGAGGTCGGGCTCGACGCCCGTGGTGTCGCAGTCCATCATGAAGCCGATGGTGCCTGTGGGCGCGATCACAGTGACCTGCCCGTTGCGGTAGCCCGCGCGCGCGCCAGTCTCATACGCATCGTTCCAGCAGAGCCACGCGTTGTCGTAGAGCGCGGTGGGCAGGTTGTTCTTGTTGATGCGCCCGACCGAATCGCGGTGCATGCGCACCACGTCGAGGAACGGATCGCGATTCACATCATAACCGGCGAAGGGGCCAACGGCTTCCGCGATGCGCGCGCTGGTGAGATACGCCTGGCCGCACATGACCGCGGTAAGCGAGCCGGCCCAGTCGCGGCCCTGATCGCTGTCATACGGAATGCCCATCGACATCAGCAGCGCGCCCAGGTTCGCGTACCCGAGGCCGAGCGGGCGGAAGTTGTGCGAATTCCCGGCAATCTTCTCGGTCGGATAGCTGGCGTTGTCGACCAGGATTTCCTGCGCCAGGATCACGGTGTCGACCGCGTGGCGATAGGCCTCGACATCGAACTGGCCGCCGGGCCCGACGAACTTCATCAGGTTAAGCGACGCCAGATTGCAAGCCGAGTCGTCGAGGAACATGTATTCGGAGCAGGGATTGGAGGCATTGATGCGCGCCGTGTTCTTGCAAGGGTGCCAGCGATTGACCGTGGAGTCGAACTGCATGCCGGGGTCGCCGCACTGGTGCGTCGCGTCGGCAATCTGGCGCAGCAGATCTCGAGCCTTGAAGCGCGCCACGGGCTTTCCGGTGCCGGCCGATTTTGTCCACCACTCGCCATCGGCTTCGACGGCCTGCATGAAGTCGTCTGTGGCACGAACCGAATTGTTGGCGTTCTGGAAGAAGACGGAGCTGTAAGCCTCGCCGTCAAGCGACGCATCGTACCCGGCGTCGACCAGCGTATGCGCCTTTTTCTCTTCCTTCGCCTTGCACCAGATAAACTTTTCGATGTCCGGATGATCCGCATTGAGGATCACCATCTTGGCGGCGCGGCGCGTTTTGCCCCCGGATTTGATCACGCCGGCGAATGCGTCGAAGCCCTTCATGAACGAGAGCGGCCCGGACGCGCGGCCGCCGCCTGAAAGCAGGCCGTTCTCTTCGCGCAGAACCGATAGGTTGGTGCCGGTTCCCGAGCCCCACTTGAAGAGCATGCCTTCGGTCTTCGCCAAATCGAGAATCGACTCGAGCGAATCCTTCACCGACACGATGAAACACGCCGAGCACTGCGGACGCCGCGCTCCCGGCTGCAGCTTCTCGACGCGGTTGGTCGAGTCGTTGAAAAAATAGCCGTAACCGCGCGCTTCTTCGACGCCAACGTTGAACCACACCGGCGAGTTGAAACTCGCCTTCTGCGTGAGCTTCAGGTGAGACAACTCGTCGCGGAAGTTTTCCGCATCC
>JBOGMR010000399.1:0-5265 GCA_050746825.1 Bryobacteraceae bacterium
AGCAGATCATGGGCTTCGGGACCGACCGCGAGGACTTCAGCCGCTTGCCCGGTGTCACACTCGCCGATCTGTTGACCAAAACGCCCTGTGACCACAACGGCGACGGCATTGTGGATGTCAATGACACCAATGTCATCGCCTATTCGCTGAAGAGCTTCGTGGTCACGGGCGATCCACGGGATCCGAACGGGGATCACAAAGTGGATGCGAGCGACCTGCGTATTTGTGTGGAGAGGTGCGCCGGCCCGGGCTGCGGCCCTCCGCGATGATCCGCTCGCAGAAACGAATCAGGAGAGTCCATGAAACGATTCGTGTGTGCGGCAATCTTATTGGGAGCGTTCCTGGTTGGGGCGGGATCTCTCGCAAGCTTTTTGGCGAGGGATGCTCTGGCGCAGATCGTGAAAGCGGCGCTCGTCAAGGGGATCGACGAGCCGGGACGAAATCCGTATCAGGCGTTTCGACCATTTAATCTGACTGTACCCAGCTCGGACAGTAGTTATTTCTGCCAGCAGCCGCCTTCGCCGCCCGTCTGTACCTTGATCTTTCCCACGGTGCCGGCCGGGAAGCGATTGGTGGTCGAGAACGTGACGGGATTCGTTGCCGCGATTGCACCAGGTTTTCCAATCCCTTTAACTTTCTCGGCCTCCAACCCGGGAGGAGGGACCATCCAGGCGATACCGTTGCAGCTTCTGCCCGGCGTGGAGCCGGGAAACATCTTTCGTTATGGGGCAAATGCCGCGTTGAAAAACTATATTGAGGGCGGCCATCAGCCGGTAATACTGGTGAGTGTCTCAGGCAGCCCGGGGCAGTTAGCCCACGGCGCGCTCTCCGTAGCGGGGTATCTGATTGACCTGGGGCAGTGAGATGCGAAGCGCGGCTTTCTGGTGCTTGTTTACGGCTCCTCTGTTCGGCGGGACGATTTCACTGACAGGAAATCTGTCGCCGGATGATCCCAATGATGTGCTGCTCGCGGCGTTCACGTTGTCCAGCACTGCGAACGTGTCCTTCCAGAGCTGGGGATACGGGGGCACGGCGAACGCACCCGGCGGAACCAACGCCGCCGGTGCGGTCATAACGCCCGGCGGCTTCGATCCCTACCTGTCGCTCTTCGCCGGAGCCGGACCTTCTGCCACTTTCCTGGTCTCGAACGACGACGGATTCTGCCCGCCGGGGACGCCGGGGCCGGCTTGCCGTGACTCGTCGCTCGACGTGCTGAATCTCGCCGCGGGAACCTATACCGCCGCGCTGAGCGTGTTCTCGAATTTTTCGTTTGCGGAGAACTTCGGCTCGGGAACACTGGGCGATGGGTTCATCGGGCTGGGAAGTTACTACAACGCGGACAGCGATTCGTTCCGCAACCCAGCTTACGCGCTGGACATCACGTCCGACGGATTACCGGTGGCCATCCCGGAGCCTGGAACTTTGGGGGTTCTTGCTGCTGCGACGCTCCTGTTCATCATCGGACGAAGAAGGAGAATTCGATGAAACGACTCTGGACACATGCGGCGATTGTTGTGGCGGCGGTTGCCGGCGTCGCTCTGATCAGCGGAGTCACGGCGCGCCAGACGATCGCGCAGACCACCCTCAAGGCGGTGTTGACGAAGAACGTCGACGAACCAGGCCGCGTTCCCTACAAACAATACAGCGCTGTTACCTGCGCGTTCGCCAATGTCTGCAATTTTCAAGCCGGCGCCGTGCCGGACAACAAGCGACTCGTAGTCACGCAGATCTACGGTTTCTGGCCCAATCTACCGAACACGAGCCCGTTACTGGCCACCTTCGGCTGGGGTCTGAATCAATTCGGCCTCGTCTCGAATCCGATTCTTTCTGTCGCGGCTCTGGTCGGAAGCGCCGGCGGTTATGCGCGGTTGTCGTCGTTTTCAGTTCCGGTGAGTCTTACCTTCGAGGCCGGCCAACAGCCCACGGTGGTGGTGACGAGTGACCAGCCGCTGAACGGAAATCCCGGTGAGGCAAGGATCACGATGAGCGGATATTTGGTGGATCTGACGCTGTAGGGCGGCGCGCAGGAGTGCGTGCGCCACAACCCGCTAACGGAAGTTTTCGACCAGCATGTCGTGGTCGATCTGCGGCTGCAGTCAAGCGGTTGTTGACGTTGCGCTGATATGTCCGAGGTATACTGAGAGCACCCTCTTGAGAGGAGGTCCAGGATGAGGTGTATTCTCCGCTTGGGAACAGGCTTCGTTGCGGCTGTGACCCTGTGCGTTGCTGCCGGTAATCCGCCTGCCAGGAAGGGTTCGAAGGCCGCGCCCGCGCGCCCCGAAGCGATGTCGCAGGAGCGCTTCGCCGAAGCGCACGCCACACTGTTCGATCCTCCAAAATCGGTCGAGGCCGGTGCGGTGACCGAGCGGCTGATGCCGTCGACGCGCGTTCAGGCCGCCCCGTCCACGGCGCCGCGGCGCAACTTCATCGACCAGCAGATCTTTGCGAAGATGCAGCGTGACGGCGTGCCGCACGCGCCGCTCGCGAGCGATTACGAATTCCTGCGCCGCCTCTCGCTCGACTTGACCGGCCGCATCCCGCCCGCCGAGCAAGTGCGCGAATTCGTCGCGAGCAATGATCCGGACAAGCGGAACAAGGTGATCGACACGCTGCTCGCCTCCGAAGCGCACGTCGACAAGTGGGCCTACTTTTTCATGGACCTGTTCCGCGCCAACGGTAAGATGGGCCGCGGCCAGGACTTGTTCCACTACTGGATGAAGGAGAACCTGCGCGTCGACCGGCCGTATGACGACGCGGTGCGCGACGTCATCGCCTCGGCGGCCAAGAGCAACCACGTGGTCGCGGCATCGAACGTGATCGCGCGCGAGCATGTGCAAGGAAAGCCTCAGCCGGATGACGGCGAAGATCTCGGCATGGTGCAGCAACTCGACACGCACGACGAGCTGAATGTCCTCTACGCCAAAACTTTTCTGGGCATCAATCTTTCTTGCATCTCGTGCCACGACGGCAAGGGTCATCTCGAAAAAGTCAACGTCTGGCTGAGCCGGCGCAAGCGCTCCGAATTTTTCCAGAACGCCGCCTTCATCGGAAAGTCGCGCTACCTGATGTATTGGGAGCACGGCAAGCCGCAGTCGGGCGAGTTTCTCATCGACGATCAGAATCCGGGCTACGACACCAAGGGTCCGAGCATGATCCGCGTCCCGCGCTTCGGCGGACCGAACACGCCGGCATTCATCCTGACCGGCGAGAAGCCGAAGCCTGGCGCCGAGCCGCGCGCCGAGCTGGGCCGGATGCTGACGGCTCATCCGCAGTTCGCACGCGCCACCGCGAATATGTTCTGGGCGCGCATGATGGGTTTCGGAATCGTCGAGCCCTACGACGAGTTCGATCTCGCGCGCCTCGATCCGAAGAACGTCCCGGCCGGCTGGCAGGTGCAGGCCTCTCATCCCGAGCTTCTCGAAGCCCTGGCGAAAGATTTCCGCGAGCACAATTACAGCCTGCGCCACCTGCTCCGCACCATCGCCCGGTCGAGCGCCTATCAGCTCTCCGCCCGCTTCGACGGCGAATGGAAGGACGCCTACACGAAGTACTTCGCGCGCAAGTTTGTCCGCCAGTTGAGCGCCGAGGAGGTGCACGACGCCATCGCGCTCGCCACCAGCCGCCCGGGCAGCTTCAACTACGGCGGCGAGAAGATGGGCATGGCGATGCAGTTGAGCGGGCCTGCCGGCGGCGCCGACATCCGCTACTTCATGCAGACGTTCGGCCAGTCGAACCGCAGCAATCCGCCCAAGAACCCAACCGGCTCGCCGCTGCAGCCAATGCTGCTCATGCAGTCGCCGGTAGTCAACGAGCGCGTTCTCGCGGCCAAAGACAGCCGGGTCCAGCGGCTGCTCGACACCTATAAGAACGATGACGCGCGTGTCGTCGACGAGATGTTCCTCGCGACGCTGTCGCGGCCGGCGACCACCGCCGAGAAGGAAGTTGCGCTCGCGGCGATCGCCGCGAATCGTGTGCAGGGCGCTCAAAATCTACAGTGGGCGCTGATCAACCAGGTCGAGTTTTTCTTCAATTACTAACGGAGGCGCCATGAAAGGCCGAACGGTTGGCGATCTGTTCGAAACCCGCCGGGACCTGCTGAAGCTCGGCGGCCTGGGCCTGGCCGGCGCGTCGGTGGACGCAGTCTGGCCGCTGCAGATGCGCGCGGGTGAAGGCAGCAAGGTGCAGCCGCGCGGCGCCGCCCGCAACGTGATCTTCTACGAAGTCTCCGGCGCTATCAGCCACATCGAATCGTTCGACTTCAAAGAGAGCGCCGGCATGCCGAAGGATCTGGACACGCGCAAGGTCGCAAGCGGCCTCTACATGCCGCAGCTCCTGTTTCCCAAGCTCTCGAAGCACATGGATAAGTTCGCGATCCTGCGCTCGATGCTGAGCCACGAAGAGGTGCACTTCCGCGCGCAGTATTATCAGCAGACCGGACGGCAGTTGAACCTTGCGTTCGCGCGCGAAATCCCCGCCATCGGATCCGTGGTCGCGATGGAGCTCGAGTCGCGCCGCCGCCCCAACGATACGTTCCCGGCGTACATGTCGTTGTATCTCGAGAAGGGCGCCGCCGGTGCGCTGTCCACGGGCTTTCTACCGCCGCGATACTCCGTCGTCGACATCAATCCCGACGCCGCCGTTAAAGGCAACGCGCTCGATCAGAAAGCCGTCGAGCTGCTCGAAGAACGCTGGCGATTGCTGCTGAAACTGCGCGACGCCGAGCGCACGCGCGTTTCCGGCTTCGGCAAGGAGATGGCCGGCTATCAGGATTTCTACGACACCGCCCATCGGCTGCTGAGTGACGACCGCTGGCCCGACGCGTTCAAGATCACCGAACAAGACCGGAAGCGCTACGGCAACAACCCGGTCGCGATCTCAGCGATCCTCGCGCGCAACGTGCTTGCGCAGGATGCCGGCACGCACTTCATCCACCTGTGCCACCCGGGTTGGGACCATCACGTCTACATCTGGGATCGCAAGGCGCCGTCGAATCACTACAAGCTCTGCGAGGAATTCGATCCGGCGCTGTCCAGTCTGATGGAAGACCTCTCCACCATCCGCTCCAAAACCGATCCGTCGAAGACGCTGCTCGATGAAACACTGGTCGTCGTCATGAGCGAATTTGGCCGCACGCCGGGCGCGCTGAACAACATGGCGGGCCGCGATCATTACAACAAGTGCTACCCCGCGCTGTTCGCGGGTGCGGGCGTCAAAGCCGGCAAGATTCTGGGCCGCACGGATTCAGATGGCGCCAGGTGCCTCGAC
>JBOGMR010000400.1:0-6140 GCA_050746825.1 Bryobacteraceae bacterium
TTCCCGCCACGACCGGCAGCGCAAGGAAGATCGCGAGCGACAACACCGCGCCTTGGAACAGCGCGCTGCGGCGCGGCCCCGACTCGCCCAGCAGATAGAACCCCGGCACGCCGTCGAGCACCGGCGCCGCGGGGACTTCGGCAGGAAGACTCATGGAAGCCATCCCTTCACGGATCGTGCTGATCAGCCAATCGACCCCACTGTGCAGGCCGAAGCGGAGCAGGCCAGGAGCGCCTTGTGTTTGCGCGATGCTGCGGCAGCGATCGCCGAAGACCTGCTCCATCTGTCTGCCGTAGAAGCGGCGAAAGTCGGGCGGATAGGTGTACATCATGGCCCGATAGATCCGGCGCATGCACCGCACCAGGATAGAGTGCATCTTACGACCTCACTGCCGACCTCACTGCCGACCTCACTGCGCCCAGAAGCCGCTTGGCCTTCGCCGCCACCACGGCATTCGCGAGCCGTTGCGCTTCCGCCCGCACGAGGCGCCGCCCCAGATCAGTCATGCGGTAGTAGCGCCGCCGCTCGTCGTCGAGATCCGGATCGGGGCGTTCCTCCGATTCCTCGATCAGCCGCGCGGCCAGCATGCGCTTCAGACAACCGTACAGCGTGCCGGGACCGAGCTGCAGCGCGCCGTCGGTCTGGCGGGCGACGTCAAGCATGATGCCGTAGCCGTGACGCTCTTCATCGGCCAGGGCCAACAAGATGTGGAAGACGGGCGGCGTCAGGGGGAGCAGTTGCTGCGGCTTGGGCATCTAATACATCCGTTACGGATATATTAGGCCCGTGAGTTCCGGCGTGTCAAGAAGAAAGTGATTACTCGGCGCGCAGAGCGACCACCGGGTCGACGGCGAGCGCGCGACGCGCCGGTGCGAGGGTTGCAGCCAAAGCGACCAGGGCGAGCACCGCGGCGGCGACGCCGTACGTGACCGCATCGTTGGGCTTGATCTGAAACAGCGCAGTCGACAGAACGCGCGTTGCGGCGATCGCCCCGGCGATTCCAACCAGCATGCCTATCAACGTGAGGCGTCCGCCGTATCCGAGGATGAGACGCAGAATGTCACGCTTCTGGGCTCCGACGGCCAGGCGGACGCCGATCTCGTGCGCGCGCAGGCGAACCAGGTATGCCATGACACCGTAGATTCCACCCGCCGTCAGCACGAGCGCGAGGAAACCGAAGACGGAAAGCAGCACCGTGAGAAAGCGCGGGGTATCGAGGTACGCCGCGGCTTGAGCGGGCACCTCGGTGACGCGGTCGAATGTCAGGCGCGGATCGAGTGAATGCAGGTGCGATCGGATCGCCTGCCGCACTGCCGGAGAGGCGCCGGCGGGTTCGATGCGTATCACCAGATCGAGATGATTTGAAGCTTCCTGCGCCTGCGGAATATAGATCGAGGCACCGGCTTCGCTGACCGGGCCAAAGCGATGGACATCGGCAATCAGTCCGACGATTTCGCGAGTCTGCCATTTGCCGCTGCTGATCGGCGCGATCGAGATTGTCTTTCCGATGGGGTCTTCGCCCGGCCAGAGGCGGCGTGCCAGAGTGTCGTTGACGACCGCCACAGGCACGGCGCCGGCGTCATCGCGCGGCGTGAATGAGCGCCCGCGCAGCATCCGCGTTCCCATTGCCTTGAAGTAGTCACCGGCGATGAGCTCCCGCCACGATCGCATCGGCGAGCCGGTTGCGGACGGCTTCGCGACGTGGACTCTCATCGCGTCGCCCATCGGGCGGCAGTCGGTAATCGCAACGGAGCGAACACCCGCGACGGTCTCGGCGCCTGCCAGGAGCTGATCGATCAAGCGCAAGCGGTCGGCAGGCGACGGATACCGCGGCTGCGGAAGATACGTCTTCATGCTCACCAGGTTCTCGGCGACGAAACCGAGCTCCACGTGCAGCGCGCGCAGGAAACTGTTGATCATCAAGGCAGAGCCAGTCAGCAGAATGAATCCCATCGCGACCTCGGTGACCACGAGCGCACTCCGCCAGCGCCGGTGCGACGCCGCCGAGCCGGGAGAGGTTCGGAGCGCGGCGGTCAGATCGACCTGGGAAGCCTTGAGCGATGGGACCAGGCCGATCAATAGCGTCGTGAGCACCGTCGCCGCGATCGTGAAGAGGAGCACGCGGCCGTCGACGGCAATGCTTTCGGCGCGAAATAGACCAGAGGGAATGATCGTTTTGACAACAGGGATTCCCCAGACCACCAGCAAGACGCCCGCGACCGAACCGAGCGCCGAAATCAGCAGGCCTTCCGTGATCAGAAGCCGAAAGAGCTTCGAGCGGCTCGCCCCTGTGGCAGCGCGTATCGCAATTTCGCGCTGACGTTCGCTGGCTTCCACCAGCAGTAGGTTAGCCAGATTCACGCACGCGATCAGCAGCACGAAGACCACGGCCCCGAACAGGCTCAGGATCAAGTCGCGGTAATGTCTGGTCAGATACTCGTGGAACGGGTCGAGGAACGCGTCGCGCAAGGACGTAGCCGCCTGCGCCGTTCCAAGGCCGGGTTTCAACCGGCCGATGACCCACCAGTTCCCCCGATCATTCCTGCCGGGAGCCAGCGGCGACCATAGGTCCCCGTGACTGCGGAAGGCAGCGTCGAACGACGGTGGAAGGACGCCAACGACGGTGTATTCCGCGGCGGGCTCCCCGTTCCGGCCAATCATCAGAGAACTGCCGACGATCGCGGGGTCGGCGTTGAAGCGCCCTCTCCAAAGGCGGTCGGAAAGGAGCACGATCTGATCGCTTCCAGGTTTCTCATCCCCGGCGGCGAAAAGGCGCCCGTGCTGGGGCTGAACGCCGAGCATCGTGAAGAGCGAGGCGGAAGCGCGCGCGCCGCGGATACTGTCGGGAATGGACTGGGTGAACAGATTGAAGCCGGCGAAGGTCCAGGCTCCGACATCTTCGAAAACGTCCGCGCGGCTTTTCCAGGTGGCCAGGTAGTTCGGCGAGGACATGACCCGTCCGTGCTCTGGGTGAAGCTTATGCACATAAACGAGCCGCTCAGGGTCTTTATACGGAAACGCGCGGAACAGAACATGGTCCGCGACGCTGAACATCAGCGTGTTGACGCCAATCCCGAGGGCGAGCGTGAAGATCGCGATGATCGCGAACGCGGGCCGCCGGGTGAGAAGCCGCACGGCGAAGCGCAGATCGGCCAACATAGTCAGTTGACGCGCCAGAGCCAGCCCGCGTGGAAGGTTCTAGTACGTATAGCTGTGGCGTGATATATTCTACCTCAGGAGGCTGCCGGCGATGGCTCGTTCCCTGCGCGATTTCGCAGCGCTGCTGTCATTTCTTGCGACGCCTTTACTTCCCGCCACTCTCCCCACCGGCTTCAGCGAGACGCTTGTCACGGGCGGCATTTCAAGTCCCACCGCGATGGCGATCGCGCCGGACGGGCGCATCTTCGTATGCCAGCAGGGCGGTCAACTGCGGGTGATCAAGAATGGCTCGCTGCTCGCGGCGCCTTTTGTCACAGTCGCCGTAAGCTCCGTCGGTGAACGCGGGCTGCTCGGCGTGGCGTTCGATCCGAATTTCGCCGTCAATCAATTCGTCTACATCTACTACACGGCGACGACGCCGGCGATCCACAATCGGGTGAGCCGCTTCACGGCGTCGGGCGACGTGGCGACTGGCGGCGAGGTAGTGATCCTCGAGCTGAATGACCTGTCGAGCGCGACCAATCACAACGGCGGCGCGATCCACTTCGGACCTGACGGAAAGCTGTACATCGCAGTGGGCGAGAACGCCAACGGCGCGAATGCGCAGACGCTCGGCAATCTGCTGGGCAAAATGCTGCGGATCAACCCGGACAGCACGATCCCTTCCGATAATCCGTTTTTCAATACCGCGACGGGCGCCAATCGCGCGATCTGGGCGCTAGGCTTGCGGAATCCGTTCACCTTTGGGTTCCAGCCCGGCACCGGGCGTATGTTGATCAACGACGTGGGGCAGAACACCTGGGTGGAAATTAACGACGGCATCGCTGGCTCCAACTACGGCTGGCCCGATACCGAGGGGAACACGTCCGACCCACGCTTCCGGAGTCCGCTGTTTGTGTACGGGCACGGAAGCACAAGCACGACGGGATGCGCGATTGTCGGCGGCGCGTTCTACAATCCCACCACCAACGAGTTCCCGGCCGAATATACGGGCAAGTATTTTTTTGCGGATTTGTGCACGGGATGGATCCGGCGATTCGATCCGTCCAACAATACGGCTGCTGCCTTTGCTTCGGGCGTCTCGACGCCGGTCGACCTGGCCGTCGCCGACGACGGCTCGCTGTACTACCTCGCGCGCGGAAACGGATCGCTGTTTCGCGTGCGCTACACGGCCAGCCAGGCTCCCACGATCAGCACGCATCCGGTGAGCCAGACCATTTCGGCGGGGCAGCCGGTCACATTCAGCGTGACTGCCTCGGGAACGCCGCCGCTTAATTATCAATGGCAGCGCAACGGGTCGAACATCGGCGGCGCGACATCTTCGAGCTACACGATCGCGGCGGTCTCGAGCGGCGACAACGGCGCCCAGTTCCAGTGCGTGGTTTCGAACTCCGCGGGCTCGGCGGCGAGCAACTCCGCGACGCTGACGGTAGTGGCGAATCAGCCGCCGGTAGCGGCCATTCAAGCGCCTGCGGCGGGGTCGTTCTATAGCGCCGGTGAAGTGATCGCGTATTCGGGCACGGGCTCCGATCCGGAAGACGGCGCGCTGCCTGCATCGGCGTTCACATGGCAGGTGGATTTCCATCACGACACGCACGTGCATCCGTTCCTGCCGCCTACGTCGGGCGCGAGGTCGGGATCGTTCGTCGTCCCGAATACAGGCGAGACTGCAACAAACGTCTGGTACAGGATCTATCTCACCGTGCGGGACGCGGGCGGGATGGCGCACACGACTTTCGGCGACATCCGACCGCGCGTGGCGACGATCACCTTGCAGACCAGCCCGGCGGGATTCCTGGTGACGCTCGACGGTCAGCCGGTGAATGCGCCGTTTTCGACGCAGAGCGTGATCGGAATGATCCGCTCGATTGGCGCGGTGGACCCGCAAGTGAAGGGAAACAAGACATACCATTGGCACAGTTGGTCCGACGGTGGAGCGTCGACGCATACCATCACCACGCCGGCAACGGGCAGGACGTATACGGCGCGATACCGCGGACGGTGAGCCGTGCGCTCAATCCTTCGCAGCCTTACTCATGATCCGCACGCCTGTCTTTACGATTCTCTCCAGCGTCTTGACGTCGATATCCGAGAGCTTCTTGAAGCGAATGCAGCTCTTGCCGATGCTGGCCTTCGGTAGCTCGTGCTTGTACTTTTCGGCAATGTACTCGCCGTTTTCAGACGCGCACACGTAGACGGAGATGTAGCTCTTGTTGCTGGCCAGCGCGACGATGGGCCAGTCGCACTCGCGGCCGCTCGCATATTTGTAGTGATACGTGCCATAGCCGATCATCCCGGCTTGGATGCTCGGCTTTAGCTTCGGCACTGCTTTGGTAATCAGCGCATGGACGGCTTTGATGTCGCTCCTGCGCGGCTCGTCGATGAGGGTGAAGTACTCGGCGGGTGTTCGAGCACCGATCGGCTTGATCTTCATAGTGATTATTGGAGCAGAAAACGGGACCGCAGGGGAGTCTACGGCGTGAAGTAATAGCGCGTCAGGTGGAAGAAGATGGGAGCGGCGAAACAGACCGAGTCGAGGCGGTCGAGGATGCCACCATGGCCGTGAATCACATCGCCCCAGTCCTTGACGCCGCGATCGCGCTTGATGGCCGACATGACGAGGCCGCCGAGGAAACCGAACAGCGCAATCACCAGCGCCATCGCGCCGGCCTGAAGCAAGCTGAACGGCGTTAGGCGCCACAGACTCGCGCCCAGCAGAGTGGCCAGAGCGGCGCCGCCCAGAAATCCCTCGACGGTCTTTGACGGCGACAGATGCGGTGCGATTTTGTTCCGGCCGAACAGCTTGCCGCAGATGTACTGCAGCACGTCGCTTCCTTGCACGACGGTGAGCAGAAAGAGAAGCAGAAAAGCGTTCCGGCCTTCGTATCCCGGGATGGGCAGCGTCAGTAGCGCGGGCACGTGGGAGACGCAGTAGACGCAGATCATGAGGCCCCATTGCGTTTCCGCGGCCCGGTCGAGGA
>JBOGMR010000401.1:0-3029 GCA_050746825.1 Bryobacteraceae bacterium
GGCAAGGGCCGTAAAATCGCCGGCAAGCGTTGCCGCCGTTGGCACGAATTGCCGTTGAGTGCTCGGCGTCGAGCGGACTTCCGTGCCTTGGAATGCACCGAAGAAAAAGAGCTTGTTTCTCATCACCGGGCCGCCCATAGTTCCGCCGAACTGGTGCTGATTGTGAAACAGCCTCGGCTGCCCCGTCCGATTACTCTGGAACGAATTCGCGTCAAGCGGCCGCGTTCGGAAAAACTCGAACACATTGCCGTGCCAGTCATTCGACCCTGACTTGATCGTTGTGTTCACCGCGCCGCCGCGGAAGTCGCCGAAGCCTGCGTCGTAGGTGTTCGTCATCACCTTGAACTCCTGCACGGCCTCGACGTTCGGCGCCAGGCGCCAGCTTCCGTTGTCGCTGCTGATCGGCGCGCCGTTCAGCAGGAACAGATTGCCGCCTTGCCGCGCGCCATTAATCTTGTAGCTGTTGTTGACGTCCCAACCGCGTGTGCCTGAAAAGCCCGTCGCGCCGAACTGCTCCTGCCCGAAAATCACGCCCGGCGTCAGCGACATCAGCATGTACGTCTGCCGCCCGTTGAGCGGATACTCGGCCACCTTCACCGGATCGAAAACCAGCCCGCGGCTCGCGTCGGCGGTGTCGATCACCTCCTGCTGCGCTACCACCGTCACTTCCTGCGTCATCTGCCCGACCGTCAATTGAACCGGCAGATTCAGCCGCTGTGCCACCTGCAGCACGATGCCATCGCGCTTCAGAGCAACGAAGCCGCTGGCCGTCGCTTCGACGTTGAAAGTGCCTGGATTCAGATAGGGAATCGTGTAGAGGCCGTCGCTGGTGGTTTTGACTTCCCTGGTTTCGTTGGTGGCCGTGTTGGTGGCCTTTACGGTTGCATTCGGAATAGCGGCGCCGCTCGGATCGGTGACCTGACCGCTCAGCGTGGCGCGGAAATCCTGAGCAGACGCTGCGGCGACGAGCACAAGCAAAGCAGTGACTACGCGGACCAGCATTTGGTTCTCCTTCATTTGGATCTTATGCGGCGAAATGTGAAACCCCTATTACAGCGCCGCACCCGCGACGCCGTTACAGGGCATTATAGGTGTCCGCACGCCACCGCGCAATCGTGGGACGGCCCCGCAATGCCGGCTTCATTCCTGCGTCAGTAATCGAGCACGCCCGCTTTGCGATAGGACTCCCGGACGCGTGCCAGTTGCTCTTCCGCCTCGATCAATCCGAGTGACTGAACCATCTGCCGAACGGGTGTCTTAGGATCGTTAGACCAAAAAATGCCGAGGTCCTCGTCTTCGTAGTAGCGGAACCCGATCTTCTCACCATATTTCTCTTGCAGCGTTTTGCCATTTCGCAGCTTCGAACTCCAGGGCAGAATGGCGTAGCTGAGATCGAGCTCCTGAACCAGCACCTGCTCCTTGGTGATCTGCGCAACAATCTTGCCGGTCGGCTCTAACACCGAAGCGTTGTGCCGCCAGGTGCTCGAGACGATGTGGCAGCGCTGCTCCATCGCGCGGGCGGCGGGCTGGGCGGTTTGCGGCGACTGTGTGGGCCAGGCGACGAGCTCGGCGCCCTTGCGCGCCAGTTCCTGCCATCCGCGGTCGAATTCCATGTCGTAGCAAATCTGGATCGCCAGCTTTCCGAAGTCGCAATCGAACACCGGCAGCTCCTTGCCGGGAGTCGAGCCGCCTTCCATGCTCTTGCCGTCGCCGGACACCACCAGGTGCACCTTCCGGTAGGTCCCGGCCACCTCACCGGCCCGGTCCACCAGCACGGCCGCATTCGAGCAGCGCTTTGGGTCGTTCGCTTCTCGCAAATAAGCCGGAACAACGATGTAGCTCCGGTGCTCTCGAGCCTTGCGCGCGAACGTGTCGCCGGCCGGTCCCTTGAACGCTACGGCGCGCGACAGCGCGTCGCCGCCGGCTTCCCCCGTGATCGCCGCTTCGGGAAGGATCGCGAGATCGAGTCCGCGACCGTACCTGCTCTTCGATTCCTGCGCCATGCGGTCCACAATCGCGGCCAGTTGATCGAGGCGCTTGTCGAGGCCAGGATGCTGAACCCAAAAAGCCTGCATGACCGTGCCGACGATGACCTTGCGAGGCGGCAGGCCCGAGGTGCTCCTGGGCGCGCCAGTGGCCGGCGCGGGAGCCGCGTTCGCGGATGCCGCAGCGCCCAAGCCCGTAAAAAATGTTCTGCGCTTCACCATGCCTCCGGTGTCGCACGGTTTCGTGCGCACTTCTGCGCCTATTCTACCGCTTGCACGATCAGCAGATTCGATCCCATGTTGGAAATCTGGTCCTTCACCTGCTGTTGCGCGCCCGGACCCAGGCTCACCATCGCGATCACGGACGCAACTGCGATAATGATTCCCAACATCGTCAGCGTCGATCGCGCCTTGTTTGCGCGCGAGTGCGCGTAAAGAAACTTTCAGAATCGGACCGATCATTGGTATGAGGTGATAGGTGGCATTTACACAGACTGATTCAGACTCTCGGATCGGAGCGCGCGGCCTCCCTTCAACGCTTTCTGTTTTCAAGAGGAAAGGTGATGCGTAGTCACCCCGGCGCTAGTTACCGTCAGTTACCGTATAGGACAAAATGAGGGTCTATCCACCGCTGGGTTTGGCGATGCGGCGCGCCCCCATCAACATCCAGCCACGGTGTTACTGCAGCTACGCACGAAACACAGCGCCCGAGGTTAGAAACAACGGATCGCAAGGCTGCCAGCGCACAGTCTCTAAGCTAACCAAAGCTAACCGAACAACAGCGTATCCCCGACCGGATTTCCGAACCGCGGCCCTTCAATCGTTTGAGTTGGCGGTATCCTCAATCGACGACCCCAATCCACGATGCGACTGCAACCTCTAGTGTCTTCGCTTATGAGTCCGCTGAAACGGTGGTTAGCACGGGCACTCCGCTCTGCCGGCTATCAGTTAGTAAACGTCCGGAAAATGTATGAGTTCGACGGCATTCACACGGTACACAACGCCAGATTCAGAGACGATGAGCGGTTTCAGTCGGCGTACACG
>JBOGMR010000402.1:0-5884 GCA_050746825.1 Bryobacteraceae bacterium
GAGAACGCACGAAGGCCAGCGATGAAATCTGGTCGGCGAGCTTCGGCATCAGGCCCTGCGGGAACCGGAGATCGCCGTACGAAGTCGGGTTGAAACGAGCGGGCAGCCACGCACCTTCTTTGAGGTCGAACGTATCCACGTGGCTGGGCGCGCCGGTCAGCAGCATGAAGATGACGTTCTTCGCCGTAGCTTTGGTAGCGACGCCGGCTTTTGCGATGGTCTCCATGGGGCGGCCGGGCAGCAGGAAGTAGCCGCCCACCGCGGTTGCCATGTGACGGAAGAAGAGGCGCCGTCCTAGCTGAGGGCCGCTCGCGAAGGGCTTGCCGGGAATGTTGCTCCAGTCAATTCCAAATCGATCTTTCACGGCATCCTCCTTAGTAGCTGAACAAAAACTCGATCTTGTTGACGAGCGCCCACGCCAGGTCTTCGACGGCGTTGTTGCGCAGCGCATTCGTGTTGTTTTTCGCGAGGAAGGCCAAGCCGCGCGTGCGCTCGAGCGGCGCCGGGAGGCGCGAGAGGAAGGTGAGGTACAGTTCGTCGAGGACGTCGCCGTTGTTGGCCAGCGCGGCGACGGAACGAAGCTTCGGTGAAGCGGTGACCCGCAGGCGGTTCACAACGAACTGGTCGTTCATGAGCGCGAGCTGCTGCTGGATGGAACCGGACTGGACCCGCAGCACATTGTCGCGATTGCCGCGGAAGAAGTAGTTCATGAACGTGTTCCCGTTGCCCTGATTGCCGCGCGGTTCCAGCGGCTCGGGCGTCATCATCGCCCAGGCGGCGGGTTCCGCCCAACCCTGAATCGGGTAGGACGCCGGGACCTCCGTGGCCTTCGTGAGCGCATCATGGATTTCCTCGCCCTCGAGGCGCCGGGGATAGTGACGCGCGAACAGCGGCACGTATTCCGGGCTCCACTCGGCGTCGTAGCGCGAGCTGAGCTGGTAGGACGTCGATTGCACGAGGACCTTCACGAGCTCACGGAGCCCATAGTTGTTTTCGCGCAGGTAACGCGCGAGCTTCTCGAGGAGCTGCGGATGAGTCGCCTGGAACGTCCACGGCGCAGACGGCGGACTGTCTGGATCGAGGCGGGCGGGATCGAGCGTGTCGACCGGGTCGACCAGTCCGAGGTTGAACATCGTCTTCCAGAGCCGGTTCGCGAGATTGCGCGCGAACATCGGATCGTCTACGAGGAACCCGGCGAACGCATTGCGCCAGTTTTCGTCTTTCGGAACGCCGCCCAGCCGGTACTCGGGCGTCAAGGTGCGAACGGCGCCGATCGGAACACGATTGGGACGGTTGCCGAATGTCGAGTTGAGATTGTAAGCGCCCGAGGCGAGCTCGTTGACTTTGTAGCTATTGGTGTAGAAGGAGGCGGGCTGGCCCGGCGGAGGAGCAGGCTCGCGAATTGCTTCAAAGCGTACCCGCGAGAAGAAGGCGGCCATCTTCTGCGATTCGGTCCGCGTTACGCTGGCGCCCCATAGGCTCAACTGATCGAGGTGCCCACGGCCGTTGTGGCAGAGTCCGCAATCGTAATAGCCCAGACCGAGGAACGTGGATGCGCTCTTGGCGAGCAGCATGTCGTAGTTGTCCTCGGCTGGGCCGCCTGTCGTACTCGCGGCCATCGGGAAATTGGCGGGGCCCGCATCGTAGTTGTTGCCGATACCCGTGAGCATTTCCCAGGCGACATCGCGCAGTGACTTCTGGCTGAAAACGGCGTCGCGAATGTAGTTGTGAAAGGCGTTGCGACCGTTGACTTGCCGCTGGAAACCGACGGCGGTGAGCGTCGACGTGTTTTGCAGCCAATCGCCCATCCACATGGTCCAGCGATCGGTGGATTCGGCGGAATACAGCAGCTTGTCGATCAGGGCGTCGCGATTGGGGTCGGCGAGGAACTCGCGGATTTGAGCCGAAGAGGGGATGCGTCCGGTGAGGTCGAGGTATATCCGCCGGACGAATTCCTCATCCGTGGTAAGCCGCGCGACGGGGATATTCTTCGATGCGAGCCGGCTCAGGATTTCCTGGTCGATGAAGTTGCGGATCGGAAGCGACTCGGCCTGAACCGCGGCCGCCGGACCGAGCGCCGCATTCAGCTTTCCCGCGCGTTCGTGGATGGCTCGTCGAGCCCGTCGCTCAACTTGCAGGAAGTGATCAGGGTCCGAGGAGAAGGTACAATCCGAGATGCCGGCCGTCTTTTCGTCAGGCGGTGGAGCCTGAGCGAACAGGCTGGCTCCAAAGGGCAAAGCAAGAGACAAGACTATCCCCACGGCTGGCGCAATGCGTATCCCCATCATAAGCGCTCCTTTATTGAAGCCTACTAACACGCCATGATATCAGGAGTTGCGCGGCTTTTTCCGGACCGATTGTTAAAAGAAGTACCAAGCCGCTCCTCTACCGGTTCTGTGGCGAGGCTCCTTACGGAACCGCGACCGTGAGGGAGTGCCCACCTGCGACGCTGCGATACAATGAGAGAGTCGTGACGGCGACCCAAATCCGCCCGCTCGCGGAAGCTGCGGTTCTCCTGCTGATGGCGGCAGCCCAATTCTGGATCGGTCGCAGATTCCTCGCTCTCGACTTCATCCGCGGCTCCCAGGGCCGTACCCGCGCAGCGCGCATCCTCATATTGATAGCTGCCGTTTGGCTCACCGCGGGCATGCTGCTGACGTTTCCGAATTTGTACACGCGGTTCCATTTTCCGGACTGGTGCCGTACCTACATCAGCGGCCCCGCGATTCTATGGCTCTTTAGTTCCACGATGGCCGTGGCCGGATATGGGTTTTTCGAGCGCCTCTCGAGATTGTGGGCTCCCACGCCGTTCAGCCCCCGCCGCCGGCTGATCCTGCGGACAAGCGGCGCGACGGTGGCAGCAGCGCCGTTCCTCGTGACCGGCTTCGGCGCTTTCATCGGACGCACAAATTTCCAAGTCCGCGAAATCGACGTCCCGATTCCCGATTTGGCCCCGTCGCTGCATGGTCTTCGCCTGGTTCAGATCAGCGACATCCACCTCAGCCCCTATCTTTCCGAATCGGATCTTGCCGGTGTCATCGACGCCAGCAACGAACTTCGCCCGCACGTCGCGCTCGTCACGGGCGACCTCATCTCCGTTGCGTCCGACCCTCTCGACGCCTGCCTGCGGCAACTCGCGCGCCTGCGCACCGGGGGCGGCATCCTCGGCTGCCTCGGCAATCACGAGGTCTACGCCCGCTGCGAACGCTACACGACCGAGCGGGGTGCGAGCCTGGGAATCCGTTTTCTACGCGGCCAAAACGCGGTCCTCAACTTCGGGTCCGCGGCGCTCAACATCGTGGGGGTGGACTACCAGCCCATCGCGCAGAAGTCCAACTACCTGGCCGGCTCGGGCCGCCTGATCGTTCCAGGCGCCTGCAACATTCTGCTCTCTCATAACCCCGACGTCTTCCCCGTGGCCGCGCGCCAGGGGTTCGACCTCACGGTTGCCGGACACACGCACGGCGGTCAGGTGACGTTCGAAATCCTGGAGCAGACTCTCAACTTCGCGCGGTTCGTCACGCCGTACGTCTATGGCTCGTACCAATCCGGCCGCTCTTCGCTCTACGTGACGCGCGGCATCGGCACCATCGGTCTTCCCGCCCGGATCGGCGCGAGCCCCGAAATCGCACTCTTGCGCCTGGTTCCCTCTCCCCGTTCTGCTCCCAGCGCCAGTTGAGGCCGCCCGAAAGCGATTGTGCGCTACCTCATTCTCAGCGACATTCACTCCAACTTCGAAGCGCTCGAATCGGCGCTGGAGGCCGCAGCAGGCTCTTACGACACCATCATCTGCTGCGGCGACATTGTCGGCTACGGCCCCGACCCGAACGCCGTCACCGACTGGGTCCGCGCCCATGTCGCGATTACGATCCGCGGCAATCACGACCGCGCCGCCGTGGGCCTGGAGAATCTCGAGTGGTTCAATCCCGTCGCGCGCGATGCGGCAATCTGGACGAAGCGCGAGCTCACGCCCGAAAATGGCGGCTACCTCCGCGGACTCGCCCGCGGCCCGATGCTGGTCGACTCGTTCGTCATCGCGCACGGCTCCCCGCTCGACGAGGACGGCTACGTGATCTCTCCCACCGATGCGGCCTACACGTTTCCCTATCTGGAGCGCGAGCTCACCTTCTTCGGACACACGCACCTGCAGGGTGGATTTGTCTGGTCGCGCCTGCGCGTCCGGCCAATTCCAAAACCCACGGCGCAACACGCCGATTCCACTTTCCAGATCGAGCCCGACGAGGCTTATCTGGCCAATCCCGGCTCCGTCGGCCAACCGCGCGACGGCGATCCCCGCGCCGCCTTCCTGATCTACGACACTTCCACACGCTGCCTTCACTACCATCGCGTGCCCTACGACATCGCCGCCGTGCAGAAAAAAATCCGGCACGCCAGACTTCCCGATGTGCTCGCCGACCGCCTCTCTGTGGGCCGCTGACCGAACTCGAGCCTTGCGCGATTCTTGTACAATGACCGCCATGACCCCGATCGTGATCCTTCTCGCCGTTTTGGCCCAGGCCGGCTACGACCTGCTTCTTAAAGGCGGCCACGTCATCGACGGCAAGAATAAAATCAGCGCAGTCCGCGATGTCGCAATTCAAGGCGGAAAGATTGCCGCAGTCGCTCCGTCTGTCGATGCGTCGAAAGCTCACAAGGTCGTCAACGTGTCCGGCTTGTATGTTGCGCCGGGCCTGGTCGACATCCACGTCCACGTGTACGCCGGCACCGGCATGCGCGGTGCGTACTCGGGCGACAACAGCGTTTACCCCGACGGCCACACCCTCCGCAGCGGCGTCACCACCGCGGTCGACGCGGGCAGCTCGGGTTGGCGCAATTTCCCGGATTTCAAAGACCGCGTGATCGACCGCTCGCGCACACGCGTGCTGGCGCTGCTCAACATCGTGGGCAGGGGTATGGGCGGTAACCCAATCGAGCAGGACACGGCCGACATGGACGCGGCCGCCACGGCTGCGATGGCCAGGCAGCACAGAGACGCCGTTGTGGGGGTGAAGACCGCGCACTACGCCGGGCCCGAGTGGATCGCGGTCGAGCGCGCCGTCGAGGCAGGCAATCAGGCCGGGATTCCCGTGATGGTCGACTTCGGGACCTTTCGCGCGGAGCGTCCCTTCCAGGAACGCGTCTTGAAAAAGCTCCGGCCGGGCGACATCTACACCCACACGTTTCTTACCGCCGTCCCGATGCTCGACGACAAGGGCCGCCTCAATCCCTATTTGTTCGAAGCCAAAAAGCGCGGCATCATCTTCGACGTCGGGCACGGCGGCGGCAGCTTCCTGTTCCGTCAGGCCGGTCCGGCCATCAAGCAGGGCTTTGTTCCCGATTCCATTTCAACCGACCTTCACATCACCAGCATGAACGCCGGCATGAAGGACATGCTGAACGTGATGTCGAAGTTCCTCAATCTTGGTCTCTCGCTTGACGACGTGATCCTGCGCTCCACCTGGCACCCGGCTCGCGAGATCAAGCGCGAGGAGCTGGGACATCTTTCCGTGGGCGCTCCCGCCGATGTCGCCGTCCTCCGCCTGGAAAAAGGCGACTTCGGCTTTGTCGACGTGAATGGCGCGCGCATGAAGGGAAATCGGAGGCTGACCTGCGAGCTGACGCTGCGCGACGGCCTCGCCGTGTGGGATCTGAACGGCATCGCGCGCACGGATTGGGAAAAGCTCGGCCGCTACGATTCGCAAGGCGATCCGCGCTGGGACGGGACCATCGGCGCAGGCGCCGCAGGCCGCGCGCGCACAAAGAAGTAACCAACGGCCTGGCGCGGCGGCTTCGCGCAAACGCCGAACGTTCCACTTCGCTTCGTCGCCGGCTGATTCCGAGCGCTTCTGTGGGGCGGGCCGCCGCCTTTCCCGCCGGCTGTTAC
>JBOGMR010000403.1:0-3971 GCA_050746825.1 Bryobacteraceae bacterium
GATGGTGCTGCGGCAACTCGTCCGCATGGCGGTCATCGGCATTACAATCGGCGCCGTACTCGCGCTCGGAGTCGCGCGCCTCTTCTCGGTGCACCTGGTCTTGTTTAACCTCTACGACTCGCTGGCGTATTTGTCGGCCGCCGTTTTTGTCTTTCTCGCTTCGATGGGTGCGGCCTACGTCCCCTCGCGGCGCGCCGCTCTCATCGATCCCGTCACCACTCTGCGCTCCGACTGATCGGGTTATGAAGCTCCTTGCCCGCATTCGCCATCTCGTCCATCGCCCCCGCTTCGAGCGCGACCTCGAGGAAGAGCTCCGTATCCACCGCGAAATGACCGAAGATCGGCTTGCGCGTGAAGGCTTCGCGCGCACGGAAGCGCACCATGCAGCCCGTCGATCGTTCGGAAACACAGCGCAGACCCTCGAAAACAGCCGTGCGGTCTGGACCTTCGCCGGGCTCGAAACGCTTCTGCAAGACCTGCGCTACGCCATCCGCGGCTTCCGCCGTTCGCCCGGCTTCGCGCTCACCGTCGTCGCCACGATCGCGTTTGGGCTCGGCCTCAACACTGCGCTGTTCACCCTGTTCAACGCCTACTCGCTGCGCCCGATCGCTATGCGCGACCCGCATAGCGTTTACGAATTTAGCTGGCGCGATGCGAAAGGGCAGACGCTTCCGCTCAAGTGGCGCGACTACGAACTGATCCGCAAAGATGCGCCGGCCTTTTCGGATGCTCTGGCGGAGGCCAGCCCCATCGGCACGCGAATCAACGACCAGCCCGTCTTCGGCATGCTGGTGAGCGGCAATTTCTTCGACATGCTGGGTGTGAGCGTCGCGATGGGCCGCCCGCTCACTCCCGCCGACACCGCAGCGCCGGGCCTGCAGCCTGTCGTCGTGCTCAGCCACCGCGCGTGGAAAAACAAGTTCGGCTCCGATCGGGCGATCATCGGAAAGAAGCTTTTCATTCGCGGCTACCCCTTCGAAGTGGTCGGAGTCACGACACCCGGTTTTCCCGGATTCAGCGGAAGACAAGTCGACTACTGGGCGCCGATCACCATGGCCGGCGCGGCGCAGGTTCCCGACCCGTTCCACGCCGGGCAGCCTGCCGGCTTACGTGCAGTGATCGGCCGGCTCAAGCCCGGATGGGACGCCGCTCGTGCGCATGCAGCGCTTCTCACCTGGTCCCGGCAGGTCACCGCGGATCGCCCCCAGGACGCCCGCCCGATGCAGGTGCGCCTGCTTTCGCGCGCCACCACAATCCCCCTTTCGCTCGAACTGATCGCGTTCTTCACGCCGACTTTCGCCGCTTTTGCGCTCGTGCTCCTTGCGGCCTGCGCCAACGTCGCCAACATGATGCTCGCGCGCGCCCTCTCACGCCAGCGCGAGATCGGCATTCGTCTCTCGCTCGGCGCTGCCCGCTCACGACTGATCCGCCAACTACTCACCGAGAGCATCGTCCTCGCGATTCCCGCCGCAGGGGCCGGCTTCGCCGTTTCGCAAGCCGCGCTCCGATATGGGCAGGACCTCATGTTCGCCACTCTGCCCCCGGAGTTCGCCAAATATGTCTCGATCCCCCCGCTGCCGCCCGATCTGCGCGTTTTCGGATTCATGCTCGCTGCCGCCCTGGCCGCGTCGCTGCTGTTCGGCCTCGTGCCAGCTCTCGAAGTCACACGCGCGAGCGTCGTTCAGGCGGCCCGCGGCGATTTCAGCAGCGAGTATCGCCCCGGCCGTCTTCGCAGCGGGCTCGTCGTCACCCAGATCGCGATCTGCGCGCTGCTGCTGATCGTCGCCGGCGTGCTCCTTCGCAGCGGCGTCCGCCTGGAGAATCTCGACGTCGGCCTTCGCACACAGAACGTGATTGCCATGGAAGTCCTGTGGCGCTTGCGCGCGGACGTCATCCGTCACCTCGCTTCGGAGCCTCTGGTCGAGTCCGTCGCGGCGGCTGTGCGGCCGCCTCTTGCCCAGGTCCTGATGACAATGTCCTTCTCGCCCGACGGCGGCAAGACATGGGCGCCCGGCTCGTACAATCTCGTGTCGCCGGAGTTTTTCGAAATACTCAGCGTGCCGATCCTGCGTGGGCGTAACTTTACGGTTGACGAGGCGCGCGGCGAAGCACCGGTCGCGATACTAAACGAAACCGCGGCGCGTAGCCTGTTTCCGGACGCCGATCCGCTGGCCCGGTCGATCCGCCTCGTCTCCGATCTGCCGGCCGCAAATTCGAAACAGCCCCGCCACCGCAGCGCTCAGGTCATCGGCATCGTCCGCGACGCGGTGTATAGCTGGCCGGCGGAAGGCAAGCAGATCTCCACCATGTTCTTCCCCATGGATCCGCGAGAATCCCGCAGCTTGCTCATTCGCGTCAAGGGAGACGCGGACACGTCGCGCCAGCGAATGAGCGCCCGGCTGGCCGCCGCCACAGGCGCCATCGAGGTCATGAGTTCGTTGGACGACGTGCTCGCCGTTTCCCTTTACCCTTTCCGTGCGGCGTACTTCATCTCGTGCGCCGTCGGCGTGCTGGCGTTGCTGCTCACCCTTTCCGGCGTCTACGGCGTGCTCTCTTATGTAGTCAGCCAGCGCACCAAAGAGATCGGCATCCGCATGGCGCTCGGGGCCACGCCGGTCGGGGTCATCGCGATGGTTCTGCGGCAACTGATGCGAATGTCCGCCATCGGCATCGCGCTCGGCGGCATCCTCGCCCTCGGGGTCTCCCGCCTTTTTTCCGCGCACCTGCCCATGATGAACATGTACGACTCCGCCGCATTTATCGGCGGCGCGCTGCTGGTATTCCTCGCTTCGATGGCCGCAGCCTACATGCCGTCCCGCCGCGCCTCGCGGGTCGACCCCGTCACGACCCTCAGCTGCGACTGATCCGAATTGGGGGCAGGCTTCAAATCGGGAGGCACTCAACCACGAAATAGCCGGCCGATTGGCGCCCGGCGGACACAACCGCCAGCCCACTCCGGCGTGCCAGCTCGCGGAACTCCGCGACACCGCGATGCTTTCCACCCACCAGCACCATCTCAATTTCGAGGCCCTTTGATGCGCCGTCAGGCCCTACGCCGCTCAGCAGCACCACGCGGCCGCTCGGGCGCGCTGCGTCGGCGCAGCGGCTCAGGATCGCGCCGGCTTCGCGATCGGGCCAGTCGTTTAGCACGCCTTTCAGCAGATAGAGATCCGCCCCGGCCGGCAGCGCGTCGAAGAAGCTCTGCCCGATCATTGTGACTCGATCGGTGACGCCGGCGGACCGGAACGTCTCACCTGCGCGAGCCACTGTCCTCGGCAGATCGACCAACGTGCCACGGATCTGCGGCCGCGCGCGAAGGATCTCTGCCAGCATCGCCCCCGTTCCACCACCCACATCGACCACAGTCCGTACTGTCTCCCAGCCGCCAGTGACTTGAAAATCCGGATTCGGAACGCCGTGTCCTGGCGGCCCGATCAGCGCGTCGAAGCTCGCCGCGATCTCCGGATGCGCATCCAGGTCCTCCCAGAACGGCCGGCCGAAAATCTCGCGATAAGCCGGGGCGCCTGTCCGGACGTAGGTGAGGAGGCTGCCCCAGGCGTAGGCCATACGTCCGCCGATCCCCTCGAGGTCAAGACCCAGGAGCTGGGCCGGGTCGAGTAGCCCCCGGGCGGCTTCGTTCAGCGCGAATCGGCCGGGCTCTGGTTTCTCAAACACGCCCTTGCCGGCCAGATGTTCGAGCACCCTGTGCAGGGCATACGCGTCGCACTTCGCCGCCGCGGCAAGGTCATCGATTTGGTCGATGCCGGAGGCGATGTGGTCGGCGATCCGCAGCGTTGCCGCTACGTGGACGCACCACGGCGTGCATAAATCGCTCAACGCCCCGAGATTCGCAACATCCTGCTGAGACATCTATTGAGCTGTCGGTCGATCCACCCTGCTATTTGCTTGCCGGCGCCAAGACAGGAGTGATTCTCACATTACCCTGTGCTTCAATCTCACCGGTGCCGGCA
>JBOGMR010000404.1:0-3397 GCA_050746825.1 Bryobacteraceae bacterium
ACCGGAGTGGGGGTTCTCACAGGAATCAAGCTTCGACAATGACATACA
The DNA here is from genome assembly GCA_050746825.1 of Bryobacteraceae bacterium. Classification (GTDB taxonomy): domain Bacteria; phylum Acidobacteriota; class Terriglobia; order Bryobacterales; family Bryobacteraceae; genus JBOGMR01. The sequence goes on from JBOGMR010000404.1 coordinate 49, forward strand.
TCAGCAATCACCGGAAATCGCACTCGGCGTGGACCAGGACGGCGCGGGCGATCAAGGCATGATGTTCGGCTACGCCTGCGACGAAACACCGGAGCTGATGCCGCTGCCGATCATGACGGCACACAAGCTGGTCAAGCGCTTGAGTGATGTGCGCCGCGCGGGCATCGTCGACTTCCTCAGGCCCGACGGCAAGAGTCAGGTCAGCGTCGAATACGAAAACGGCGTTCCCACTCGCTTCGACGCAGTGGTGATCTCCACGCAGCACTCCGACTCGGTTTCCACTGAAGATCTCCGCATTGCTGTCCGCAAGCACGTGATCGACCCGGTGATTCCGGAAAGCATGCTCGACTCGCGGACGAAGTTCCACATCAATCCGACCGGGCGCTTCGTCGTCGGCGGACCGCACGGCGACACCGGCCTGACCGGCCGCAAGATCATCGTCGACACCTACGGCGGCATGGGCCGTCATGGCGGCGGCGCGTTCTCGGGCAAGGATCCGACGAAGGTCGATCGCTCGGCGTGCTACATGGCGCGCTACATCGCGAAGAACATCGTGGCTGCGGGCCTTGCGCGCCGCTGCGAAGTACAGCTCGCCTACGCCATCGGCGTCGCCGATCCGGTGTCGGTTCTGGCCAACACGTTCGGCACCGGCACGGTGGACGAAGAGCGCATTACAGAGTTGATCCGCGCGATGTTCCCGCTGACACCGAAAGGAATCATCGACCACCTCGAGCTGCGTCGTCCCATCTATCGCAAGACGGCGGCGTTTGGCCACTTCGGCCGCAGCGAAGACACATTCTCCTGGGAAGCAACCGACAAAGCCGCGGAGCTCCGGCAGGAAGCCGCGGTCGAAGCCGCCGCCCGCTGAGGCGCGGCACGGGGAAGAACAAATCATGCCAACTGAAGCTCAAGCGCAGGTTTCCTGCGACGTCAAAGATATCAATCTCGCCGATCTCGGCAAGCGGCGCATCGAGTGGGCGTTCCAATCGATGCCGGTTTTGCAATCCATTCGCAAGCAGTTCATCAAGAGCCAGCCGCTCGCGGGCATTCGTGTGTCGGCGTGCCTGCACGTCACCACCGAGACGGCGAACCTCATGATCGCGCTGCGCGACGGAGGCGCTTCGATCGTCCTGTGTGCGTCGAATCCGCTGTCGACGCAGGACGACGTGGCCTCGAGTCTGGTGCGCGACTACGGAATTCCGACCTTCGCCATCAAGGGCGAATCGAATGACGTCTACTATTCGCACATCGCCGCGGCTGTCGATCACAAGCCTCAGATCACGATGGACGACGGCGCCGACCTCGTGCATATGCTGCACACCAAACGCAAGGAACTGCTCGACGGCGTGCTTGGAGGCACCGAGGAGACCACGACCGGCGTGATCCGCCTTCGCGCGATGGCCAAGGAAGGCGTGCTGCGCTATCCGATCGTCGCGGTAAACGACGCGATGACCAAGCACCTGTTCGATAACCGCTACGGCACGGGCCAGAGCACGATCGACGGCATCATTCGCGCCACGAATGTGCTGCTGGCCGGACTCACGGTCGTCATCGCCGGCTACGGCTGGTGCGGGCGCGGCGTCGCGTCGCGTGCCCGCGGACTGGGCGCCAACGTGATCATCACCGAAATCGATCCGACCAAGGCGCTCGAAGCGGTGATGGACGGCTACCGCGTGATGTCGATGGCCGAGGCCGCCGCGATCGGCGACGTATTCATCACGGTCACCGGCAACAAGCACGTGATCGGGCGCGACCATTTCGACAAGCTGAAGAACGGTGCGATCTTGTGCAACTCCGGCCACTTCAACATCGAGATCGATCTCGAGACGCTGGCGAAGGCCGCATCTTCGCGGCGCCCGACGCGCGAGTTCGTCGAGGAGTTTGCCATGCGCGACGGGCGGCGGGTTTACGTTCTCGGCGAGGGGCGGCTTATCAATCTCGCGTCCGCCGAAGGACATCCCGCTTCGGTGATGGACATGAGCTTCGCCAACCAGGCTCTGTCGGCCGAGTACATGATCAAGAACCACGCGACGCTTGAGAAGACCGTGCACTCGGTGCCCGAGGCGCTCGACAAGCAGGTGGCGAAGATGAAGCTCGAATCGATGGCGGTGAAGATCGATCGGCTCACGCCGGAGCAGGAGCATTACCTGTCGAGTTGGAACGAGGGGACGTAAGAGCAGCCGAGATTCTGGGCAGGCGGAACCGCGTGCCCCACCTTATCTCAGTACCGGCAGAGCGGGGGCGATCCGGAAGTGCAGGTGGCAGTGGGCTTCCCGGAGTGACTTCTCTACGGCGTCCGGAGTTGGTCCGCGGGCGAAGATGAAGCCGAGGTAACTGGCGGCTTCGGGGAGTGGGTCGAGCTTCTGGCCTTGTTTGGCTGTGATGAGGATCTGCTCGACGCCTTCAGTTGCGGCGGCTTCGCCGAGGCCGTCGACGTCTTCGTAGAAGCCTCCTGTCGGGATCGGAATCATCATGACGCCGGCGGGTGATTCGAGCGTCGTGATGCTCGACACGTCTTCGCCGGCAGCGTGACGGACCAGCAGTTCTTCGTAGGGGATTCCGCTTTCGAACCGGAGTGCCTGCGCGCACAGGCCTCCGATGGGGCGCGCGGCGACCTCGAGCATCCAAACACCGCGAGGATTGACGCGCGCCTCGGCGTGAAACGGCCCGTGGCTCAGGCCGAGCGCCGCGATCGCACGCTCCACTACAGCGATGATTGACTCCTGCACCGATCGCGGCGCCCGTGAGGGCGTGACGTAGATCGTCTCTTCGAAGTAGGGACCTTCGAGTGGATCGGGCTTGTCGAAGATCGCGAGCACCTGTGCGCGGCCTTCGGTGACGACGCCTTCGATCGCGTACTCGTCGCCGTCGATGTAGCTTTCGACTTGAATGTATCGGCTCGACGGAAGCCGCAGGCGCTGGATCTCGGGCGAAGCGAGCAGCGCGGCGATGCGCCGGAACGCGATCAGGAATTCGGCGTCGTCATTCGCGCGGATCACGCCGCGGCTCGCCGAGAGGCCCAGCGGCTTCAGTACGCTCGGGTATGTCGCGCGCTGCGAGGCGGCGCGAGGATCATCGGCAGTTTCGACGCGGAAAAACGCAGGGACCGGAAGGCCCGCCGCTTCGAATCGAGTGCGCGCGACGTGCTTGTCGCGGCTGGCGAGCACCGCGGACTGCGGGTGAAAGCGCAAACCCATCGCTTCGGCCGCACGCGCGGCAATCAGCGCGGGCATATCCGCAACTGCGAGGATTCCGTCGAACGGACCCGCGCGCACGATCGGCTCGACGGAGCCTTCCGGGTCGTCGAAGCGAACGGCGATCGCGTCGTCACCCCAGGGATCTTCGAGCA
>JBOGMR010000405.1:0-3985 GCA_050746825.1 Bryobacteraceae bacterium
CCTCTAAATGCAGCCGCACCTCCTCTTCGATCGCCGCATCGAACCGCCTGCGGCCCAGCAGGTGCACGATCTTGTTGTTGAGCTCGCTGTACCAGGGCATCGTTTCAGACCTCCTTCATCACCAGCCCGATCGCCGCAATGAGCCGGTTGAATTCCACCGTCTCCCGCCCGAGCTGCTTGCGGCCCGCCGGCGTCAACCGGTAGAACCGCGCCCTGCGATTGTTCTCCGAAACGCCCCACTCGGCCGCCAGCCAGCCCTTCACCAGCATCCGGTTGAGCGCCGGATAGAGCGAACCTTCTTCAATCGCCAGCGCTTCCCGCGAAGCTGCCTTGATCCGCTTGGCGATCGCGTAGCCGTGAAGCGGTCCCGCGGCGAGCGCCCGCAGGACGATCATGTAAAGCGTTCCCGGCAGGAATTCAGGTTGGGGAGCGGGCATGCGTTTCCTTGTCTCAACTAGGTATAGCTCGGACAAGGGTCGGTTGTCAAGCGGGTCCGCGACATGGAAGTGACAGATTCGTGGGAATGTAGCGAGTCGACCGAAATCTGAACGTAGCGGTGCGCCAACCGCTCGCTCACGCTCGCGGCTCAGTTACAGGTCGCGCCTCGGACCGATCCGCCGTGCAGCACTTCCACCGCAACGCAGACACGCGGATCTGAGCCGGCACACGCGCGTGCAATGTCGCGCTCGAAGGCCGGGTGATAGGGAGTGCGGATCGGAATTAGAAGACACGCGAATCAACCGCGCTGGTGTTTCCCCGGGATGAGGACAAGGCTGGAGAAGTAAATTGGGGAGACAAAGAAGGGGGGAAGGCGGAGTTCCCCGCTGAACTCCGCCCTCTTCTCTGACGCCGTCAACGCCCACGCGCGATGATGCTTACATCGTCAGAGTTGTGGACACTGTGAGCCACTTCTCTCTCGATGCTGCCCGGGCGCAGTTGAAAGCCGTCAGTCTGCCCAGCCACCCAGATCCGCGAAAGGAAATGCTGGTTCCCATAGCGGTTGAAGACCAGCTTGGTCTCGGTTTGCGGCATGAGCTTCGCCGACGTCATCGCCAGGATCATGACGGACTGCTTGTTATCCCTCCCGCTCACTCGCAGGACGCCGTTCTGTTGCTTGTGGATCATGTACTGGCCGGCCGTCAACTTGGTGGTCCCGACGGTAAAGTCGAACGGCACGTCGGCGGTCAGGGGGGCCGCCAGTTGTGCCAACCCGCTCGAGGCGATCAGCGCAGTCAAACCAGCGATCCGGAGCATATGTGTTTTCATGTTAGTTTTCCTCTCTTGTCATTGGGTCGCGGCAGAAGCTCCCGCGCCCTTTCTGAAGTGGAGCCGACGGCTTACTCACTGCTTCTCCACTTCGCCCCGGTAAGATGCAGGCGCCGTTCCAACTTCCTTCCAGGAGGCGCACGTTGATACGGCAGACCTTAACGCGATCGTCCGTGCCGATGCGCGTGCTCCGGCTATCCGAACAGATAAGCGGCGCAACCGAACGGATAGCGTATACTGCCACTAATCCGTGGCTGCCAAACTAATCGCCATTGCCGGCCCGCTCAAGGGCGGCGTCTTCCCCATTCCAGCGTCCGATTTCACGGTGGGGCGCGAAGCGTCGAACACGCTTTGCCTCGAAGACCACGCGGTTTCCCGGCGCCACTGTGTGATCCACGCCGAGTCCGGCCGGTTTCGCCTCCGCGACCTCAAGAGCCGGAACGGCACGCTCGTGAATCAGGTCCTGGTCGACGACCAGCCGATCGAGAGTGGCGACGAGTTGACCATCGGTGCGTCGGTCTTCCTGTTTACGCTCGAGGACGGCGAGTTCCCGGTGTCGAAGAGCGGCGCATCGTCGAAACCGGCCACGCAGACCGTGGTGCTCCGGCCTCAGGATTCCGTCTATCTCCGCTCGGAGCGGGTTGCCGTCGAAGGACGCAGCGGCCGCGATCTGGCGGCGCTATTGCGCATCAGTACGGAGATCTCGCGCCTGCGTGAGCCGGAAGCGGTCACCACTCAGCTTGCCGGCATGATCAGCGAAGTCATCCCGTGCGAGCGGGCCCTGCTGGTGCTGCTCGACGAGAGCGAGCCGGACCGTTCCGCGGACCGGCGTGCGGCGCTCGAATCCGTGGCCGTGCTCGAAGACGATCGTGTCCTTGCCGTACCCCTGATTTCCGGCAACCGGACGCTCGGGCTTTTGCGGCTGGAAGCGGGAGACCAGCGTTTCGACGAGGGGCATCTCCAGTTCGTGAGCGCAGTCGGGGCGATCGCGTCGCTGGCTCTGGAGAACGCGACGCACATCGAGTTTCTGGAAGGGGAGAACCGGCGGCTTCGAATCGAGAGCGAGCCGAACCATGAAATGGTGGGCGACAGTCCACCGGTTCGCGAGGTCCTCCAGCTCATTGCACGCGCCGCGCCGTCCGAGGCCACGATTCTGATTCAGGGCGAGAGCGGCACCGGTAAGGAACTGGCCGCGCGCGCGATTCACAACAACAGCAACCGTCGCTCCAAGGCGTTTGTCGCCATCAACTGCGCCTCGCTCAACGAGAACCTGCTCGAGAGTGAACTTTTCGGACATGAGAAAGGCGCCTTCACCGGCGCTGTCGCCCAGAAGCGCGGCAAGCTCGAGGTGGCCGAAGGCGGCACCTTGTTTTTGGATGAGATCGGAGAGATGGCCCTGTCGCTCCAATCCAAGCTGCTGCGCGTCTTGCAGGAACGCGAGTTCGAGCGCGTCGGGGGGACGCGCACGCTGCGCGCCGATCTCCGGTTAATCGCCGCGACCAATCGCGATCTGCAGGATGCAGCGAAAACGGGCGCCTTCCGGCAGGATCTCTACTATCGCCTGAATGTCATCAGCGTCACGATGCCGCCCTTGCGCGAACGGCGCGGCGACATTCCGGCCATTGCCAACTTCTTTGCCTCCCGATTCGCCGCGCGCGAGGGACGCCCCATTGCCGGCATCTCTCCCGCGGCTCGTGCCTGCCTGGTGCAGTACGAGTGGCCCGGTAACGTCCGCGAACTCGAAAACGCCATCGAGCGCGCGGTCGTTCTTGGCTCCACAGATTTCATCCAGCCCGAGGATCTTCCGGAAGCCGTTCTTGACGCGGACCCTTCGACCGCCTCCGCCGCCGGCTATCACGAGTTCGTCAGAGAGGCGAAGCGAAAGGTGATCCTGAGCGCTCTCGAGCGCGGCAATGGAACTCATGCCGAAGCCGCCAGATTGCTCGGAGTCAATCCGACCTATCTGTCCCGCCTGATACGCAACCTGGGCCTGAAAGCCTAGCCGCCCGTGAGCCGCGACCCCGTTACAGAGCCGCGACCCCGTTACAGAGCCGCGACCGTGAGGGAGCGGTTTTTACCACCGGCTGCCAGCCGCAATGCTATACTGACTGTTTCAGGCCCACATTCGATCAGGAGTAGATCCCTCAATGATTGCAGCAACACAATTGCGCCCGGGCATGGTGATCAAGTTCAATAACGATCTGTTCTCCATCTTCAGCGTCAATCACCGGACGCCCGGCAACCTGCGCGGCTTCGTGCAAGCCAAAATGCGCAACCTCCGCAGCGGCACGATGATTGAGCACCGCTTCTCTTCGGAAGACCGCTGCGAGCGCGCCATGCTCGATGAGCAGGAGATGGAATATCTCTACGACGACGGCGAATACTTCTACTTCATGAACACCTCGACGTTCGAGCAGATGCACCTCACCAAAGACATCCTCGGCGATGCCACCGGTTACCTCATTCCCCAGCTCAAAGTCCACGTCGAATTCTACGAAGGCAAGCCGATGAGCGTCGAGCTGCCCGCCACCGTCGACATGACCGTGGTCGACACCGAGCCCGGCCTCAAGGGCGCCACCGTCTCCAACGTCACCAAGCCCGCAACACTCGAAACCGGCCTCGTCGTCCAGGTGCCTCCCTTCATCACCACCGGCGAGAAAATCCGCGTCAACACCGCCGAAGGCACCTACCAGGAACGCGCCTGAACGTGGGGCGGCCC
>JBOGMR010000406.1:0-3464 GCA_050746825.1 Bryobacteraceae bacterium
GATCTACCGGATCGTGCCGGACAAGTCGACCGCGGCCCCTGGCCCGGCCAGCCGCCTTGCGGAGGCGTCGGACGACGATCTGGCCGCTTACCTGGCAAGCCCGATTGCGTGGTGGCGGCGAAACGCGCAGCGGCTGCTGGTCGATCGCAATCATGCCGCGGCGTTGGCGGCGATCGAACGAGTCGCCGCCGGAAGTCCGTCGGACCTGGCGCGGCTCCACGCGCTGTGGACTCTCGACGGCATGGACAAGCTCCGGAACCGGGCGATCCTCCAGGCGCTGGACGATTCGAGCCCAGGCGTTCGCGAGAACGCGTTGATCCTGGCCGAGCCGCGTCTCGCCTCCGATCCGGCGCTGGTCTCGAAGATCCTGTCGATGGGGCCGGATCCCGACGCCCGCGTGAAATTCCAACTTCTCTGTACCTTGAGCTTCGTCAATTCAAATGCGTCGCGCGAACTCCGCGATCGGCTGCTCACCGAGCGCGCTGACGATCATTGGTTTCAGATCGCCGCGCTCAGCGCTTCTACCGAGGAAGCCCCGCGCCTGTTCGCGAAGTTCACCTCACCGGCGTTGCGGCGCGCGGCTGCCTCCGTAATCGGAGCGCGCCGGAAACCGCCGGAGATCCGGCCGGTCATCGCGAGCGGCAGCCCCGATGCCCTCGAAGGACTTGCCGCGGGCCTACGCTCGAGACGCGGCGCCGCCGGTTCGATCCGCGCAGGCCAGGAGGTTCTGACCCGCAACTTCGCGCGCCTGACCGAGCCGCAGCGCCGCGCCACACTTCGACTGCTCGATGTGATGGGACTGCCGTCCGGCCAGGATGCGGAACTGCGCCAGGCCGCCGCTCGCGCCGCCGACCGCCGGCTAGACGCAGCATTGCGCGCCGATTCCATCAGCCTTCTGGCGCTCGGTCCCGTGGCGCCGCACCGCACGATGCTCGAATCCCTCATCGACCCGCGCGAACTCGAGCCCGTGCAAGCTTCGGCCGTCCGAGCGCTCGGCAAGATCGACGACGACACCATTGGAAAATTCCTCCTGGCAAAGTGGCGCACGCTGACCGCTCCGGTTCGAAGCGCCGCTGCAGACGCGCTTCTGACCGGCCGCGCTCGTGCGAGCCTTCTTGTCGATGCCATTCAAGCGGGCGCTGTTCAAGCGTGGCATTTGTCGTTTCGGCAGAAACGCCAGTTAATCATGCATCGCGATGCCGTTCTGCGCGAGCGGGCGCGCCCGCTGCTCGAAGTCAAAGCCGGCGAGCGCGAGCAGGTCTTCGCGCGCTATCAAGCCGCACTCGAGCGCAAGCCCGATGCCGACCGGGGTCGCCAGGTCTTCAAGGACGCTTGTATCAAGTGCCACCAATGGAACGGTGATGGCGCCAACGTCGGGCCCGATCTGGCCACTGTGCGCAGCCGCTCCAAGCAGAGCCTGCTCGAGGACATCCTCATCCCCAGCAAATCCATCGCTCAGAATTACGAAGCCTACGTCGTCGAAACTACTTCCGCCGGAACCATCGAAGGGGTGATCGGGCCGCAGACCACCACGTCGATCACGCTTCGCCACGAAGACGGCAAAGAAGATGTGATCCCGCGATCTGCCATCAAGAACATGTACGTGACGAACCTCTCGGCGATGCCCGCCGATATCGAGCGGCAAGTGGGCGAGCAGCAAATGGCCGACCTGCTCGAGTTCCTGACGGCGGCCCGATAACCGCTGGCTCGCGCTACCTCCGGGCAGTCGCGGCTTCGTTGCCGTCAGCGCGCGCAAATCGCCGTGATGAACCGCCCATCCGGGCTCGGTATCTCGTGCAGGATTCTCAGATTTCCGCGGTGGGTGAGCAGCCAGCGAAAAGTCGGTTCCGAATACGTGTAGTTGAAATTCAGCGTGATGCGCTCGCCGCGCTGCAGCATGATTTCGCGCTCCGGCAGCATCACGCGCAGGTCCCGGCTCACGTGGAAATATCTCGTCACCAGGTGTAGACCTTCGTGCCGCTCGTCGCGCTTCTGCTCGAATTTCACCTCGCCGTCTTCCTTCCCAAATCCCACCTGGACCAAAGGCGCCATCGCGAACCGGCGTCCCAGAGGATTGTCGCGCGCGGCGAGAGCGCTTCCGTCGTTCACCTCGGCGTCCACGATCAGACGGTCCTGCTCGCGCATGGAATGGCTCAGATGCCGGATCTGATCGAGCGGATCGAAGCCGCCCAGCGTGTTGCCCGTCAGCACGTAGAGTTTGGGCCTTTCGGAAGCGTCGGACGCCAGCACCAGATGCATCGGGCTCGAGATGTCACCCTTCAGCCCGACGGCGTCGAGGTCGGCGTCCTCCGCGGCGACGCACGCGCTCTCGAGTAGAGCCTGGCTCGCGTCGACCGGATAATATTCGAGGTCGAGGCGGGCGTCCCGCATCGCTTTCAGCAACATCACGTCCTTCAACCCGTCTCCCGCGCCGAGACTGACCATCGCGACTTCGGATTCGTACTCGCCGGCGACTTTTTCGGTGTCGGCGACCAGCAGATTCCACGAGTGCAGTTGGCTCTCATAAGCCACATCGCGAGACAACGCCAGCCACGCCCGGACCGACGTTGGGGACCAGTAGAAAAACTTCTCGGGAAGATCGCGCGCCTCTAGCGCATCGGCAAACTCCTGAGAGATTTCTGTCTCCGTCAGGAACACTTCAATTTTCATGTGATGTCTAAGTGTATCAGACGCGTCAAAATGTCTGCTTCGCGAAGGGCGTGCAGCCGCGGCGCCGATTTCGCCATGACCGCTGCGACGTTCCCAGGAAACGCATTAGACTAAAAGAAGGAGAGCGCCGCGTGCCCGGAAGGTTGGTAAACTATCGGGCAGGGAGATTTGGTGAATATCGCGATAGAAATTCCCGGCGATGTGGGGCGTTTGCTCGGGGGCGAGTCGGGCGACGTGTCGCGGGCGGTGCTTGAGGCGGTCGCGGTTGAAGCGTATCGTTCCGGAGCAATCACTCCTGCCCAGGTGCAGCAGATGTTGGGGCTGCGGTCCCGCTGGGAAACGGAGTCGTTCCTGCGGCGCGCGGAAGCATATCACGACTACACGATGGATGATCTGGAACGGGATATCGCGGCGATTCGCAACGCATCCCGGAGATGATCGCCGTCTCCGACACGTCGCCGATCTGTTATCTTGTCCTGATCGGTGAGGTTGAGCTTCTTCCAAAACTCTACGGTAAAGTGGTGGCGCCTCAGGCGGTGATTACGGAGTTGCGGCATGAAGTCTCCGCAGAGGCAGTTCGCACCTGGACATCGAACCTGCCGTCCTGGATCTCCGTCCAAGAAAACCCTGGAGGCGCGACTACCGGCATGGAAAAATTGCACGCCGGCGAGCCGTCCGCCATACTGTTGGCAGAGTCGATTCATGCCGGCATGATCCTCCTCGATGAGAAATCCGCGCGCCGTGTTGCTGCCGATCGAGGTCTGCAGATTACGGGCACACTGGGTGTGCTAGGC
>JBOGMR010000407.1:0-3233 GCA_050746825.1 Bryobacteraceae bacterium
GGCCAGCGCTTTGCGGAAATCCTCCTGCATCTCCGGCTTCGCAAATGTGATACCGCCGCCCCGATCGTAGTGAAGCACCAGATCGCGCTGTCCGAAAAGAGCCGTGTCCAGAAAACGGGACAGCGGAACAAACTCGGCGCCAGTGTCTGTGCGAAGAGGCACCAGGTCGTGTACGTTTCCGTGTAGCACGAACATTGAGATGGTGCCGGAATAGTATTTCTCGGACAGCAGGCGTGCCCACGCGGGGAAGGAATCGAGAGGCATGTCTCAGGTTCTTGATCGGGTGCGCGAATTGGTTTTCGAAGGCTGCGCGGGCGCCTGACTCATCACGGTTCCCATGGCGTCGTTTGCTTCCGGGGCGGCGAACTGGAAGACAGCCTCGATTTCCCGCACGTTTTGCTCGGTCTGCTCGACATCGCTGATGAGGCCTTCGAGGCGGTCACTGACCTGCTGCGGGTCGGACATGGTGATCGACTGATCGCGGATCAGTTCCAGAACGTCCTCAATGGCCTCACACTGCGCATCGATGACTCCGCGATTCTCACGGATGTTTCCGAACCTCTCAACGCGCTTGGTGAGAATCTCAATCCGCTTGCGATTGATCTCCTGGACTTTTCCCGTGTCCGATGCAACGGATCGCTTGAGTTGCTCGAGCTCGCGCTCGATGTTGGCGGGGTTGGCCATCTGGATATAGTCGCGGTGCTGGGCGGCGGCCACGCTTAGACGCAGGTACGAATTCAGCAGCCCGTTCAGCTTTTGATCCATGTGTCCGGCGAAGATTTGCGATGTGGAAGAAAGCCGCTCGTAGTTGGCACGGATTGCGGCACAGATTTTTTCCAGCTCGGCGTAGCGCGCGCGGATTTCGGGGGTGAGTTCCTTGTAGAGGGCGCGAAGTTTTTCCTCGTGGCGCCGCTTCTCTTCAGCGTATTTCCACGAACGCACGAGCCGGCGGAATCGGCTGCTCTGCGGAACCAGCGCCACGTACATCAATTCCAAACCGGCGGCCAGCACAATCGGCAAGCCTGTGCCGGAGACCAGCGCGAAGGCAGCGGCGCCGGCGAGGCCGATCCAGTTGTACTGCCACTTCAGGGCCTCTTTAACGTAATTGATTTCCCCGAGTTCTACGTCGTCGACCGGATCTTGTGCCATAGAGTCAGGATTCGAAGTAACCCGCAGCAAGCTCCGGTTTGAATTCGATGGCGCGGCGCCAGCAATCCACAGCCTCGGCGTGTTTTCCTTGCGCGGCCAAAAGATGGCCAAGGTTCACCAGAGCCTCCGGGAACACCGGCTGCTCGCGCAGAGCGTCACAATACAATCGTACGGCGTCGTCGGCGCGGCCCTGCTCCTGCAAGCGCGAGGCGAGACTGAAAGTCAGCTCGGGGCACGTCTGGCCGATTTCTTTGAGGCGCTTATAGACTGCGGAAGCCCGCTGCCAGTCGCCGTTTTCGAGGGAGATCGCCGCGATGCCCTGAAGCGCCTCCAGCGAGTCGGGCTGGATCTTGAGCACTTGCTCGAAGGCGTGTCGCGCGGCGGCAAGGTCGCCTCGCTGATAATGCGCGATCGCGATGTTGAGTGCGGCCTGTGGCCAGTTGGGCCGAAGCGCAAGGCACTTCTCAAACGCTCGAATGCTTGCCGCGCCGTCGTGGCGTTGCAGGCGCATGAAGCCGAGACGGAACCAGGCGTCTTCGTGATTCTGGTTGACCTCGACAAGCTGTCCGTATCGATCTTCGGCTTCCGTCGAATGTCCGACCCGCTCGTGCAGGATGCCGAGGTTCCACAACGCCGCTTCGAGGCGGGGATTGAGCCGGAGCGCGGCTTCGTAAGCTTCGATTGCGCCCGGCACGTCGCCGGCGGAATGGCGTATCATTCCGAGGTTTAGAGGCGGCTGCTCGGATTCCGGTCGCAGGCGAGAAGCCTGATGATAGGCGAAGACGGCGTCTTCCACTTCGCCGGCTTGCTGGCGCGCAACGCCGAGGTTGAGCCAGGCCTCGTAGGATTCCGGTTGAAGCTGCACCAGGTGCGAGCAATGACGGATCGCCGAACGGTAGTCGCCGGCGGCCAAGGCGGTTGCCGCGAGGCTCTCCTCGACGGCCGGCGCTGCGGCAGCGCCGAGGCTGTCCCAATCGATCGCCTCGTCGCGGTTCGTGGTCGCGTCCGACCACCAACCTGGCTCGACGGGCTGACCGAGAAGCCGCAGTGCGCGAGAGCGGCCTTCGAGAGCGACTCGATCTTCGGGGGAAGTCTCTAGCGCGCGATCGAAAATCTCCAGGGCCTCCGCGGCGTGTCCGGTCTGCAAACGGCAAATCGCGAGGCCGAGAGTCGCTTCGGCTCGTCCCGAATCGATGCTCAGCGATTGTTCAAATTCGCTGGCTGCTTCGTCCCAGCGATTCAACCGAACCAGGCAGACGGCAAATTGGAGACGCGCCGCGCGGTGCGATGGATCAATCGCCAGCAACTCGCTGAGACTTTCGGCGGCTTCGGTGTAGTTCTGCTGTGCGATGTGGAGTTTAGCGCGCGATGCCAGCATGGCCACGTTGTGCTCGGCAGCCTGCAGGCGTGTTTGCAATTCTTCAAGCAGGTCTGGCCGGCCTGGAGCATCCGGCAGCGGCAACACGGACTTGATCGGGTTCGACACCTAAAACACGACCTCCGGTTGACTCGCGGAAGGGAATTGGCAGGCTACCGGCGCGAGCGCGGGCAAATAGGGAAAATCGTGAGGTCCCAGTTGTATCGCCGGACGCCCCCCGACTCGGGGGATCACGCGCCGCGAATTCTGTTGTTGGGCGCGCGGCGGCTGAAGCACGACGCTGCTGCATTCGAGGCGAGGACTTCCGAGGGCGGCGCTGACACGCCCGACGGGGCTTGAGAGTTGCGAGTTGCCGGGAGGTAACAGGCGGAACAGCCCGCCACTTTCGAAGCGGGCCCGTCGATCGTCGCGACGAACGCGGCGCAGTCGCAGCGCCAGGGTTGGATGAAAATGCTGTTGATAGGGACGCGGCTCAGTCTGCACGGGTGCTGACGGTTGCAGGGAGCAGGGAATTGCGTCTGCGGTGCTCACGTTCCGAGCGGGCAATTCAGGTGCGGTGTCCCGCCACTGCGGACGCGAGTCGCCCCAGTTGGCGGAAAGCAGCGAGGCTTCACGGCGTCCGAAGGAGATGAAGGGGCCATGCACCCATGGGCGCGGATGCAAACCGCCAGTCCAGATATCGGCGGGAATTGCCACTGCCTCGGGA
>JBOGMR010000408.1:0-5224 GCA_050746825.1 Bryobacteraceae bacterium
AGCATGCTCTTCAGAGTTGCGAGCGCGCCGGCGGCAGTGGTGAGCACGTGGCCGGGCCGGTCGATGATGCCCTGGCCCGTTTCCGACCTGATTGTATTGGCGCCGCTAAGGCCCGTATTGATCATGACGGGGCCGTTGATGCCCGCCACTCCGTCGTGAATATGCAGCCCCGTGAATGTGATGTCGCCGGGGAATGTATAGATCACATTGAAGTCTACCGTTCCGGAGATGACTTCGCCGGCTGCATTGCGGACGACATGAGCCCGCATGATCGCATTGCCCGACGCATTGATATCGATCGGAGGATTCTCGTTCGAGGGCAGCATGCGCGCGCGGAAGACCACCGTTTCTGCCGTCTGTGCATCAAGTCCTGGAACCAGGGCACAGAGCGTCAGGAGTGTTAACAACATGGAGGCGGATTTCTGGATTTTCATTTCGATTGCAGTTAACCATAAGGCCTGGAAACGTGCAATATATCCGGCCTAGAGTTTACAAGTTCACGCCGGCGACCGCTTGGTTACGCGCGCGGCTCGGTAGAATTAACACGTTACCGAGCCGCGACCGTGAGGGAGCGGTTTTACTACGGGCTGCTGGTCTAGCCGCTGCAGGCCTGGCGGACCGCTGTTTTCCACTCGGCGAACAGCCGCTCGCGTGTTCCTTCATCCATGGAAGGCTCGAAGCGCCGATCGGCGCGCCAGAAGCTCTCGACCTCTTCGAGGGTCTTCCAGAATCCAACGGCCAGGCCCGCCAGATAAGCGGCGCCGAGGGCGGTGGTTTCGATATCGGCGGGACGCACGATGGGCTTGCCGAGAATATCGGCCTGAAACTGCATCAGGAAGTTGTTGGCCGCGGCGCCGCCGTCGACGCGGAGCTCTTCGAGGCGTTGGCCGGAGTCGGCTTCCATCGCCTCAACCAGCTCGCGCGTCTGGAACGCGATGCTCTCGAGCGCGGCTCTCACCAGGTGCGCGCGGCTGCTGGCGCGCGTGAGGCCGGTGATGGTGCCGCGTGTGCCCGCGTTCCAATGCGGCGCGCCGAGACCGACGAACGCCGGCACGAAATAGACGCCGCCATTGTCGCGAACCGAGCTCGCCGCTTGTTCGGATTCGCCGGCCGTGCAGAGGATGCCGAGCTGATCCCGCAGCCACTGGATCGCGGCGCCGGCAATAAACACGCTGCCCTCGATGGCGAATCGCACTTCCGCGCTGGTGGACGCGGCTCGCGTCGCAATCAGGCGGTTCTGCGAAACTGGCGCCGCGTCGCCGGTGTGCATCAAAGCAAAGCACCCGGTGCCGTACGTGTTCTTCGAAAGCCCCGGCCGGAAGCAGGCCTGCCCGGCCAGCGCCGCCTGCTGATCGCCCGCGACGCCCGCGATCGGGATCGCCGCGCCCAGGTGCTCCGCGGCTGCTTCGGCGATCACGCCGCTTGAAGGACGGATCGAGGGGAGCATCGCGCGCGGAATGTCGAAGACGCTCAGCATGCCGTCGTCCCAGTCGCCCGTGCGCAAGTCCATCAACATCGTGCGCGACGCGTTCGACGGATCGGTGACGTGCGCGGCGCCGTTCGTCAGCTTCCAGATGAGCCAGGTGTCGACGTTGCCAAACAGCAGCTCGCCTGCGCGAGCCCGCTGTTTGGCGCCAGGCACGTTGTCGAGAATCCAGCGGATCTTGCTGGCCGAAAAGTACGCGTCGATCACCAGCCCGGTCGTGTTGACGATCCGGGCGGCATCGAGCGAGCGCGCCAGCTCGGCGCAGAAGCTTGCGGTGCGGCGGCACTGCCAGACGATGGCGGGCGCGATCGGCTCGCTCGTTTGGCGGTCCCACACAATGGTGGTCTCGCGCTGATTCGTAATTCCGATGGCTTGCACCTGCTCGGCGCGCACCCCGGCTCTCTCCAGCGTGCTGCGAGCGGCGGTCAGCTGCGCGCTCCAGATTTCCGGAGCCTTTTGTTCTACCCAGCCTGGCTGCGGATAAACGCAACCGATCGGCGCCGGCTCCATCGCAATCGAGCGCCCGGTCTCGTCGTAGAGGACAGCGCGAGCGCTGGTGGTGCCTTCATCGAGCGAAAGAATGTAGGGCATAGTTCACTGGAGGATCGTACAGATCAACGCATCTTTCAGACAGTACCCGCATGTGGGGCGGCCTCTCGGGCCGCTGGCCTCGATTCACCGCAATCGCCGCGCGGTCACTCTAATCCCAGCAGACGCGCGGGATTCGTTTTCGACATCCGGTCTACCTCCGCGGCCGTGAACCCCTCGCCCCGCAGCCCCTTGAAGAACGCTTCGAGCCCGTCGGGATGCAGCGGATTGCCCGCCTGCCCGAGGTCGCTGGAAGTAATGCAGTATTCGACGCCCACGGCGCGCATCGCCGCCGCGTACTCGGCGATCGAGAAGGACTTGTTCGGGCCGATGAGCGCGTTGTAGACGAACTCAATGTACGCGCCGAGAGACGCGGCCTCCTTCATCTGAGCAACGTTCATCTGCACGGGCGCAAGCATCGCGTGCGTAACGACGATCCGTGAGACGCCGGCCTGCTTGGCGGCGCGAATCAGCATTAGCCCTTCCGCGGGAGTCGAGTGCCCGGTGGCGAGCGTCAGCTTGTTCTTGGCGATGATCGAGAGCACCTCCAGCACCGCGGGCAGTAGGCGTCCGTTCTGCGACACCGAAGCGAACGGCCGGTTCTCCTTCGAGAAGCGCACTTGGTTTTCGGCGTCGAACGTGGGCATCCAGACGACGCGGCCCCAGCCGCCCTTGACGCGCGTCATGCGATCGACCGCAGCGGGATTGACGCCGCCCACCGTGAGGTTCAGCGCGATTCCACCGATCGCCTCGATGCCGGGAACTTCCTTGCGCACCAGGTACGCGAGCGAAGCCGTCGGTTCGTAGTGATTCTTGAGCAGCAGCGCGCGCATGCCGCGGCTCTTCGCCAGTTTCGCCGCGTCGATGGCGTCGATCGAGCGTGGGACGCTGTCGGGGTCGCTGTGCACGTGGATATCCACGACACCGGTGACCGATTGCGCGCTCAGGACTGATGCCGAAAGTAGCCAGACCGTGACCCAGGCAGTCTGCATGGAAAGCAGATTGTAGCAGGAATCTGGAACCAGGGGAGGCGTCCCAGACGAGCGGCGTGGACTGTGTGCAGAACCGCGGCCGTAAGCGAGCTGCATGGCTGTTACACACAGCCACAGGCTGTACAGCACGGAAACCGCAGCGTGATATATTTTGCCGTGTGCATCGTGTGTGCGTTGGCATCCTCATGCTTCTCACCCTTTGTATGGCGGCTGACGAGTCCGTTCGGGGGACCGTGGTCGATCCTGCCAACCGTCCGGTCGCCGGTGCACATGTCCGTATCCTCTCCGCGACCGGGCTGACGCTGGCGGAAACTCGCACCGATTCCGAGGGTGCGTTCTCGATTCCGCTCCCCGCCCGCGGAGCCTTCAGCGTGAGCGTGGAAAGCGGTGGGCTCAGCCGCGTGCAACAACCGGTACAGAGTTCTTCGGGAGTTGCGCTGCGCCTTCAATTGCCGCTAATGCCGCTGCAAGGCGAAATCACCGTAACGGCGTCGCGTGGGTTTGTGGATCAGCCAGGCGGGTCGGCGGCCATTGTGGACGTGCGGGAGAGTCGCGAAATGCAGGCGCGGCTCCTGCCCACCATCGGCCACGCGCTGGAAGGCAGTCAAGGGATTCTGCTGCAACAGACTTCGACGGCGCAGGTGTCGCCGTTTCTGCGCGGTCTGACCGGTTATCACGTGTTGAACCTCATCGATGGAATCCGGTTTAACAACTCCACGTTCCGATCCGGTCCGAATCAATACCTCGCCTTCATCGAGCCAAGCCAGGCGCAGCGCATTGAGACCGCGCTCGGCCCTTCGAGCTCGCAGTACGGGAGCGATGCGCTCGGCGGGACGATCCAAGTCATCACGCCCGAAGCGCGATTTGAGGCTTCGCCGCGCGCCTGGCACGGCGCCTGGAATGCAGCCGGTGACACCGCCGGCGCCTCCGGCGTTACCGATGCTCGCCTCTCTTTCGGCACGGACCGCCTCGCGATCATCGCCGGAGCGAGCGGCGCCCGCCACAACGATCTGCGGGCCGGTGCGGGCGAGGACTCCCGGCACCTTCTCCGCCGCTTCTTCGGAATTGGCGGCACGCAGGCTGCAGCCCTCACCGGAAACCGCCAGCAGGACACCGCGTTTAGTCAGTGGGCCGCGAACACGAAATTAGCCGCGCGGCTCGGCGCCGGCCAGACGCTCACGCTGTGGTATCAGCAGTCGAGCCAGTTTGGATCGAGGAATTATAAGGATCTCTGGGGCGGGCTCGGCCGGCTGCAATCCGCACTCGATCCGCAGGACCTGAAGTTCGGCTACATGCGGTATGAAAAAGTGGGGTTGGGATGGATCGACAGCCTGGCCGGCACACTCTCGGCGAATTCGCAGGGAGACGGTTCGCGCCGGCAGAATCTGCGGTTCACTGATTCCATCACGGTCGACGACACCCTGGTGAACGCCTTCGGATACAGCGCCCAGGCCACCACGCACGTGGGCCGGCGGCACGCGATCGTTTTCGGCGGCGAGTGGTTTGACGAGCACATCTCGTCCGCGCGCACGGTTCAAAACCCGGTGACCGGGACCGAACAACGCGCCCGTCCTCTTTACCCTGACGCATCAAGGTATCGCAGCGGTGGCGCGTTCATTCAGGATCGGATCGAGATCGGCGCGCGGCTGAAGGCAACCCTCGGCAGCCGCTGGACGCGGGTCAGGTATTCCAACCGCACCGACACGTTCGGCACCCGGGCTTCTGCGCAGGACTTCGGCGACTGGACCTTCAACACGTCTCTTCTATGGCAGCTACACCCGTCGCTGAGTTTGGCCGGATTGGTAGGGCGCGGCTTCCGCGCACCCAACGCCAACGACCTCGGCGCCATTGGCGTGAACGATCTCGGGTACGAGGTCCCGGCGACCGACGCGGCGCCCGCGGGCGCCTTGCTCGCATCGAGCTCATCGGAAGGCGCAACTTCGCTGGACCGCCCCATCGAGAAGCTCAGAGCCGAGCAGCTTCTCAGCTATGAATTCGGCCTTCGGCTGCGGACGAACAAACTCGACGCGCGGATCCAATTCTTCGACGCAGAGCTCCACGACCCGATCGCGCGCCGTACTCTGCTGTTTCCACGCGATCGGGTTCCCACCAGTCTGTCCGGCCTGCCCGTCACCATGCTGCCGCCGACGGCTGCTCA
>JBOGMR010000409.1:0-9072 GCA_050746825.1 Bryobacteraceae bacterium
CAGATTAGCCGGTTATGTCGGCAATCCGCAAACAATCCGTCCTTCGTCAAACTCCCACCACCCTGAGAGTGGGCACAGATTAGCCGGTTATGTCGGCAATCCGCAAACAATCCGTCCTTCGTCAGAGCCCCATGAGATCCGCTGCGTCTCCGACACGGCCTAATGGGCTGGCTGGACCTATGCCCCGGCCTCACTGAATTCTTTGGGGTCGATGGTGCGGAAGGGGGGACTTGAACCCCCATGCCCTTGCGGGCGCAGCCACCTCAAGGCTGTGCGTCTGCCAATTTCGCCACTTCCGCTCGTCACTACCTATTGACGCGCTAGCTTTCTATAACCTCAAGCTAGTGCGTCTGCCAATTCCGCCACCTCCGCAGGTGAGCTTTGCGCCCCTACTTTTTCTCGGGGGCTTTCTGCGCGGGCTGCTGTTTGGTCTCGCCCGGCTTGGGGATTTCGATCGGCATCGTCCGGGTCGCGCCCGTCTGCTCGTCGGTCAGGGTAACTGACGGCTGCTTCGTTGCAGGCTGAGCGGGCTGGCCCGGTTGCGGCGGAAGCGTCGTGGTGCTCGTGCCGGTCGCCGGCTTGGGCTGCTGGCTTTGTTTCTCGAGGACGCTGCCCTTGCTGCCGCCGGAGCGGTCGAGCCGCGTCTCCAGAATCGACAGAGACAACGACGTGATCATGAATACAATCGCCGACACCGTCGTCGCTTTCGACAGCAGCGTGGCCGAGCCTCGCGGTCCGAAGGCCGTCTGCGACCCCATACCGCCGAATGCGCCTGCCAGGTCGGCGGCCTTGCCGCTCTGCAGCAGCACGACCACGATCAGGAACAGGCACACCAATACATGAATGAATTTCAAGAGCAAAAACAACATGGCTAAGTAACTAGTATACGGGCTCCGCTCCTCTCCGGCAACTCGGAGTGGGCGTCTGAGTCAGTAAGACAAACGGTTGGCCGTCCGCACATACACCCTTCCACCTCCCGGAAAAAGGCTGCATGGGCTCCTGCTGGCTTCTGTCCTGAGCCATTTGAGCCTGCGGCTGCATGAGGAGCAACCCCGAAGACGAAGCGTTGTTCCCCGCGATGCCGCTCTAAGCGCACTGCACCTTTCAGACCGTACCCGGTTTGCCGTGACACCCGCCGCCGTTGTAAACTGGAGGTTCAATCCTGGAGTTCCATCCCACACCGTTTACGAGGAATCCCATGTACGCAGTCATGCAAACTGGCGGGAAACAATATCGCGTTGCGCCGGGGGACGTCATCCGGATCGAGAAGCTCGCCTTCGAGGCAGGCTCCGCCATCGAGTTCCCGCACGTTCTCGCGGTCTTTAACGACAACGGCGAACTGCTCACGGAAAACCAACTGGGCGCCGCGAAAGTCGTCGCCACGATCACGCGCCACGACCGGTCCAAGAAAGTGGTCGTCTTCAAGTTCAAGCGCAAGAAACAGTACAAGAAAACGATCGGGCATCGCCAGCACTACACTGAGCTGCGCGTGAACGAAATCGTCGTCTGAGGAAGTGCCGCTCGAGTGGAGTAACTTATGGCGCATAAAAAAGGATTAGGAAGTTCCAAAAACGGCCGCGACTCGAACGCGCAGCGGCTCGGCGTGAAGGCATTCGGCGGCCAGGTTGTGCCGGGCGGCTCGATCCTGGTTCGCCAGCGCGGCACGCGTATCAAGCCCGGCGTAAACGTTGGCTGGGGCAAGGACGACACCCTGTTCGCGAAAGTCACCGGCACGGTCGAATTTCGCGACCGCGGACGCCTGGGTAAGTTCGTCAGCATCCGCGCCGCGTTTTAGTCCAACCCGGCAGAAGTTTCTCCCGCCGCTCCTTCACGGTCGCGGCTCAGTCTCGGAGTCCAGCCCGTGTTCGTCGATGAAGCCCGTATCTACGTCAAAGCCGGCGACGGCGGCAACGGCTGCCTTGCCTTCCGCCGCGAAAAGTATGTCCCGCGCGGCGGACCCAGCGGCGGCGATGGCGGCCGCGGCGGTGATGTGATCCTGGTCGCCAACAGCCATCTCAACACGCTCCTCCATCTCCGTTTCAATCCCGAGCACAAAGCGCAGCGCGGCCGCCACGGCGAGGGAAGCAACCGGACCGGACACGAAGGGACGCCCGCCGCGGTCGAAGTCCCCGTCGGAACCGTCGTCTACAACGACGAAACCGGCGAGAAGTTGTACGACTTCTCACAGGCGGGCGAGCGTTTTGTTGTCGCGCGCGGCGGACGCGGCGGACGCGGCAACGCGCGCTTCGCTACTTCGACGCATCAGGCGCCTACCGAACACGAACCGGGACGGCCGGGTGAGGAATTCCGCCTCCGCATGGAGCTGAAACTTCTCGCCGACGTCGGCCTGGTCGGTTTTCCCAACGCCGGCAAGTCGACGCTCATCTCGCGCATCTCCGCCGCGCGGCCGAAGATCGCCGATTACCCGTTCACCACGCTCGAGCCGCAGCTCGGCGTCGTCAAGCTCGACGACTACCGGTCCTTTGTCGTCGCCGACATCCCGGGGCTGATCGAAAACGCGCACCTCGGTCACGGACTCGGTATTCAGTTTCTGCGCCACATCGAACGAACGCGGCTCCTGGTCCACCTCGTCGATGTCTCCGAATCGACCGGCCGCGAGCCCGTCAAGGATTTCGAAACCGTGCTCAAGGAACTGGCGGCTTTTAACGATGATCTGGCCCGGAAGCCGATGCTGGTGGTCGCGAGCAAGATGGACGCCGCGCAAGACGCCGCGCGCGTCGCCTCGGTGCGCGGCATCGCGAAGGCGCGCGGTCTGCCCTTCTTTGAGATCTCAAGCGCTACCGGCCAAGGTCTCGACGCGCTCGTTTACGCGATGGCGGAGCGCGTGCTAACGAATCCGGAAGCCGCCAGTCTATCGACCTGATGGGCTGACGCTCGCTTCGCCGGGCGCATGCTCGCGAAGTCTCCCGGGTTCACCGCTGTTGCCGTTCTCACGCTTGCACGCTGTATCGGCGCGATCTTGTCCCAGATGGTCACGCGCCGCACCCACGAGATCGGCGTCCGTATTGCTGGCCGACCCTCTGATGCTTGCCGCCGTCGCGCTCAGGCTGCTCGCGACCGAACCCGAGCCGCCGCGCGTCGTCGTCTTCGATGGGCTGCGGGGTGCTGTCAGTGCCGCCGCGGGATGATCGCCCAGAATGTGGGACGCGCGCCGCAGCCGCAATTGCGCATCCTCGATCTTGTCCTGCCGCTTGAGGACGTTGGCCAAATCGACCCGCCGCACGAGCCCAGCAGGAACACTGCTACCGCGCGCACCACAAACCGATCATGCCTCCAGACGGCGCGCATGTTAGCCTCAACGCATGAGCGAAAAGCGCCCGCAAACTTACGCTAACCACACGCGCATCGATCCGCCGTATCACTTCCTGGTGTTCCCGGTTGTCGCGGCCTGGCTGGTGATCAGCGTCGTAAATCTCATCCGGACGCCGTCCTTATGGTCGGCATGGATCGTTGTTACGGTCGCGGCGGCGATAGTCGCCGCTCTTCGCGCCCGCATGTACGCGCTTCGCGCGCAGGACCGCGTGATCCGGCTGGAAGAGAGGCTGCGGCTGGAAGGAGTTCTTCCCGCACCGCTGCGCGCGCGCATCGGCGAGCTCACCGAAAGGCAGCTTGTCGGGCTCCGCTTTGCTCCCGACGGTGAACTTCCAGCGCTTGTCGAGCAGGCGCTCGCGAACAATTGGGGAGGCGCCGAAATCAAGAAGGCGATCGCCGTCTGGCGGCCGGACTACTTCCGCGTTTGAATCTCAGATCCCAGCGCCGGCTCGACCGTGAGCTGCGCCAGCGTACCGCTGATCCTCATCTGCCTCGACCCGTTCGCGAGTTGCAGCAGCAGGCGCCCGTCGCTTTGGCTCGCGCCGCGCCCCAGGAACAGCTCATCGCCCACCGCGATCTGCAATTCGGTGAACCGCAGGTTGGGCGCGCGCGGCGAGGCTTCGAAACGGTAACAGCCCGACACGGTCTTCACTCCAGCCAGGGCGCCCAATTCCACGTCACGGCCGGAAAACGAGCCCTCCGAGCGCAAGCGCGCGATCAATTCCCGCCCCGTTCCCGAGGCCTCGATCCAACCTTCCGCATCGACAGCCCCGCCGCTCCAGTCCACTGCTCCCACCACAAAGTTGGCGCGATACGCCGGCGCGGCGCCCCTGACATTTGCCGAGACACGCGCCCAGATCGATCCGCCTTCGGTGTCCGCGCGCAGATCCGCGAGCGTCACTTGCGCAGCGTCCCACACCACCCGCCCGCTTACGTTCCGAAACTCCTGTTCTCCCGCCTTGAGCGATGCAATGCGAACCTGGCCTTCGGCGTTGCGTTCCGCAAGCCATTCCGGCAGCGACGCGCGGCCAAAACTGAATGCGCGCCGCAACAGACCTTCGCGCCGCACCAGCGTCGGCATCAGCAGCCGTTCCAATTCCGCCGTGTCCGCCTCGGGAATCTGCAATCGAAAACGATGGGGGCGAGCCGCGCCCGGTTCGTACCGATAGTCTCCCGCCAGCATCACATTGCCGGCCTGCGCGTCGATCTTGTCGAGCACGAGGTGCGTTCCGTCCACCCGCGCGGCGGCCGAACGGATCTCAACCGGATCGGCCAAGCCCGGCACCGCGACTTCAACATCGGCAAGCTGCAGGCGGCCCGTCCACTTCTCGCCGGTCTGCGCGCTGCGCTGATAGCGAACCCGGCCTTTCCAGTAGCCCTTCGAGAACGGCTCGAGCAGCGGTGTTGCGATTCGGGCCGCACCGAGCGGCAGATCCTTCACGCCCATCGAGTCGCTCGAAAGCGCGAGGTCCATTTCATCGCCGGCGAACCAATAGTCCGCCTCCACTTTCGCCTGTCGCGGCGTCTCGGTTTCCACCAACAGGTCTGTGGGCGCGAGCCGCACGTGCCCCCGCTCGAAGACTACATCGGCTTTTCCAAGCCGCACGGCGGGCGAACCCGGGTAGCCGATGGAGCCGCCGTTCAGTGCGACAGAGCCCTGAAAGCCGCTGCCGGAAGCGTAGCGGAGCGCACCGTCGAGAGTGCCGCTGACCTTCAACGCCTCCGGCCACGACGCTCCCATGTGGCGGGCGATCGGCGTCAACGGCTCAACCGGGAGCTGGCTCCACGCCACTTCGAGTCCCCAGCGCGCCGATGACAGGTAGTCGGTCACGTGATACTTGACCTGGAGTGGGAGCACGTCCTTCGCGCCCATCCCGGATTCCAATTCCAGGCGCTGGCTGCCCAGGTTGAGCCGGCCCTTCAGCGGCAGATTCCACCCGTCGCCCTTCATCGGCATCTGGTCCCAGCGATGCAATTCGGCCAGATGCAAACGCCCCGCGATCTGGACGTCGTCGAGCGGGCCGGCCAGACGCAGCCTCGCCGACACGACACCGTGAATACCGGCGTCACGGCCGTGCACCAGCGTAATGATCTCGCCGATCGGACTCCGCTCCAGCTCCAGATCGAGGCTCAGGCGGTCGGGCTTCCAACGCCCGTTGCCCGCGAAACTGCCCAGGCCGCGCGCCGCCCGGTCGGTTCGCGCGGGTTCGCCGGAAAATCGCAGGCTCCATTCCATGCCCGCGCTGAGAGGAGTCACGTCGAGATCGGCGTTCGTGACGTAGAAGACTGATTTGGTGTCGCCGAATTTGAAATTGATCCGCCCGCCACGCACGGCAATATGCGGCAGCGATGCGATACGGCTGCGCGTCATCAGCGGCTGGAAATTCCAGCGATTCGCCGGCGCGTCCAGTTTGACCAGGTTGACGACCGGGTTCCCGAGACGCAACGACGAGAACTCGAGCCGGCCTCGCCATAGCGCCGGGAGCGACGGGTTGGCCTCGACCGATTCGACCCACGCCACCATCGGCTCGATGCCGAACGCCGGGTCCTCGTGAATCACTACGTCGTGCAGGCTGAAGCCCGGCCCGCGAAACAGGTGAAATCGCACCTGACCGATCTCGACCTTGCGGCCCAGAGCCGTCTCCAGCGCTCTTTGAATCCTCTTGCCGAAGCGGTCCGCGCTGAGAAATGGAGCAGCGACGCTCGCGACCAGGAAGAGCAGCAGCGTCCAGACGAGCCCGAGCCAGATTCTGCGCGGCATCGCCTTCATGCGGGCGCTCCGATAAGACGCCGATAGGCGCCGGGATCGTCGATGTCGTCGAGCACGCCGCCCGACGCGGCTTCGACGTAACGGATGCGATCCCTGTGACGATCCACAACGGCCTTGGCCTGCGAATCCGGCTCCAGCGCGAGGAATTCGTCGATCAAGCTCGCCCGGAAAAAGATCGGATGCCCGCGGCGGCCCTGCCAGGTGGGAATCGCGAGCGGCGCCGTTTCATCGTCGAGCTGGGCGCCCAGTAAGCTGCGCAGCGTCGCCGGATCGAGGTTCGGATGATCGACGAGTGTGAACATCACGCCATCGATCCCGGCCGGCATTGCCCGCAGACCCGCCTGCATCGAGGTGAGCTGACCGCGGCGGTACTCGGGATTCTCCACGAACACCGCGCGCTCAGGATGGCGCGCGCCGCGCCGAACCGCCGCTGCATCGTGACCTAATACCACCACAACCGGATCCGAAACCTCAGCCAGCAGCCTGGTCAGCCGGTCTAAGAATAGTTCTCCGCGAAATTCGAGCAGCGCTTTCGGCGATCCCATGCGGCTCGATTCGCCGGCCGCCAGAATCAGTCCCGCCACCCTCACTTCAACACGGCCCGCGACGCCTCCGTCGCGAAGATCGACTTCGACACCGTCTTCCACGCGGGCTCCGCGTTCCGCCGCACCGCAATCATCTCCGCGCCAACCGACACGGCGATTTCCTCCGGCGACACCGCACCGATCTCCAAACCCATCGGCGCGTAGATCCGCTCCATGGCGTCGCGCGGAATTCCCTCGTTCTCCAATTCCTTGATCACGGAGATCACCTTGCGCCTGCTCCCGATCATGGAGATGTAGCGCGCCGGCGTTCCCACTGCCCACCGCAGCACGCGCATATCGTCGCGATGGCCGCGCGTCACGATGATCAGGTAACAGCTCTCGGTGATGTGCAGCTTGGGGAAGACGTCCTCGTACTCTTCGGCGTAGAGGTCGCCGGCCTCCGGGAAGCGCTCGCGGTTCGCGAAGGCCTCGCGATTGTCGATCACGGCGGTCGAGAAGCCGGCCATCGTGATCACCTTCGAGAGGCTTTTCGAGATGTGCCCGGCGCCGAAGATGAACGCGCGAGGCGGCGGCACCACGGGTTCGACGAAGACATCAAGCTGGCCGCCGCAGATGAGGCCGTTGTCGTACGCGGCGTCCTGCCCGAGGCTGAAGCTCATGTGCTTCGGCCGCTCCGTCTCGATCACTTCACGCGCCGCGTTCCACACTTCCGCTTCGACGCAGCCGCCGCCGATCGTGCCGATCATCGAGCCGTCTTCGCGCACCAGGAGCTTGGCGCTTTCGTAGCTCGGAATCGAGCCGCGCACCTGGACGATGGTGGCCAGGGCGCATTTCTGGCCCAGCTTGCGAAGACGCAGAATCTCGTCGTAAACGTCCATCCCATTGAATTCTAGCAGGTGGTGGTGGCTACAGAATGGCGGGGAACTACCCGGTATTGGGAGTGAAAACCTGCCGGAAAACGCCGCTGACCTGATTGAGGGTCCACGGTTTGGGAATCACGGCGTCGAAGCCGTAGCGGCGGAACTCGGACATCACCGGCGCATCGGAGTATCCGCTCGAGACGATCAGCTTCACGCCGGCGTCGATCTCCCGGAGCTTTGCGGCGGCCTCGATGCCTCCCATGCCGCCGGGAATGGTCAAATCGACGATCACTGCATCGAAGGCGCGGCCGGAAGCTTTCGCGCCTTCGTAGAGCGCGACAGCTTCGCCGCCCTCTCTGGCGCATTCCGCTTCATAGCCGAGCCGCGCCAGCATCTGCGTCATCAGCATGCGCAGCGCGTCTTCGTCATCCACCACCAGAATTCTGCCCGTACGGGTGCGGAGCGGCGGTTGCGACGGTACGCCAGCCGGTTCGGAGCATTGACTGGCAGGGAGGTGAATGCTGACCGTGGTTTCGACGCCGGGCGTTGACTCGACGCCGATGTGGCCACCGTGCTTGGAGACGATCGCGTAGGCTGTGGCGAGGCCCAGACCGCTGCCGCCTTCCTTGGTCGTGAAGTACGGATCGAAGACCCGGCCCAGGACATCAGGGAAAATCCCGCAGCCACGGTCCCGAATCGAGATCCGGATGTAGTCACCCGGCTCCAGCGAGGGAGCGCCTTTGCCGGCGCGGAAGTTCTCCGCGCGAACCTGGATCGTCCCGCCATCCGGCATCGCCTGGCGCGCGTTGAGCAGGACGTTGTGCAGCACCTGGCTGATCTGGCCGACGTCGACTTCGGCGGACCAAAGATCTTCGGCAATCTCCAGATCGATCGTCACGTTGGAGCCGGCCCGCGCAAGATGAACGGCGCCGGTGACGAGCCGCGACACCGGTGCGGTCCGCCGGACGGGTGCGCCGCCCCGGGCAAAGGTCAGAAGCTGCGACGCGAGTGACACCGCGCGCTGGCATCCCGTTTCGGCCTGTTCGAGCAGTTCGCGGGCGGGATCGGCCGCATCGAGCTGCATCCTGGCGAGCGCCACGTTTCCCTGCACTATGGTGAGGAAGTTGTTAAGTCATGCGCGATTCCACCGGCCAACACCGCGAGCGATTCCAGCTTGCGGGCTCGCAGCAACTCCTCCTCGGTTTGAGCCCGGCGCGCCATCTCGGCTCGCAGACGCTCATTGGACCGCTGAAGTTCGGCGGTGCGTTCGGCGACGCGCTGTGCCATTTCGGCGTGGGCCGTCTGGAGAGACTTCCGGGCTTCTTTCAGCGCCTGCTCCGCGCGGATGCGGTCTGTGATGTCGAGCGCGTGCCCCAGAATCAGCGTGTCGCCTCCCGGCTCTTCATGACGGATATTGCGATAGAACCAGGTTCGCTCCGTGCCGTCTCGGGCGAGCAGACGCATGAGACCGCTATCGACGGGATTACGGCGGATGCGCTGCAGGTAGCCGTCGAACAGGTGGCGCACGGTGGGCGCGAGGAAGTCACGCAGGTTACGTCCGACG
>JBOGMR010000410.1:0-4711 GCA_050746825.1 Bryobacteraceae bacterium
ACGCCCGCCTCGTACGTCTTATTAGTGCTACTCTATTGTCGAGGTCGGGGTCTTATGAAACTCATTGTCGTCTTCTGTCTCGCCGCTACTTGCGTTTTTGCTCAGGGTCGCGGCGCAGGCCGCGGCAACACCTTTGGCAGCCCGAGTGGTTTTGGCAACGTAGTGTTTCCGGGCACCGGACGGCCGCCGAGTTCAACCGCAGGGATATTTTCGGGCGGAAGCTTCGCCGGAAGATTGGGTGCGACGGTAGGTGGGTACCCCGGCTATTCTGGAGCGCCGGCGGGCCGCCATGGCGGCCGATCGAACGTAGTCGTCGTTCCCTACTTTGTTGGCGGTGGCGGCTACTACGCAGATCCGTACTCACAGCCACCCCAGAACATCACGATCGTCGTTCCGCCCCAGCAGCAAATGCCGCAAGTCGTGATCAATCAGAATTTCACACCCGAGGTCGCCCGGCCGGTCGTCAGAGAGTACACGACGGACCCGAGTGATGGTGTTCGAATCTACGAGTCGAAACCGCGGGAGCAGGCTCAGGCCCCGGAAGAAAAGAAGAGCGTCCTGATCGCGTTCAAGGACCACACGATCTATGCCGCGTTCTCCTATTGGCTCGAAGGGGACACACTCCACTACGTGACGACGCATGGCGCCCACAACCAGGTGTCACTCGATCTGATCGATCGCGAGTTCAGCGAGCGGCTGAATCGCGAGCGGGGTGTCGACTTCCGGATTCCCAGGAAGTAGCGAACCGCCGCACAAAATCCACATCTCCTTCAAGGAAGTCGTAGTCCGGCAGACGCGGAGGCGTCTCCCAGGCGATTTCTGCGAACACCTGATTGCGCAGCTCGCCGGCGAATTCAGCCACGCGGTGGAAGACAAGCAGGATCGGCGCCTTGCCCGGGTATTGATACTCGTAGCGGGTGACTTCACTTCCTACCGTTGCCTCGATGCCCAGTTCTTCGGTTAACTCACGCGCCAGCGCGGCTGGATACGATTCTCCCGGCTCGACCTTGCCGCCCGGGAACTCCCATTTTCCGGCGTGCGTCTGAGCCGCCGTGCGCCGGCAGATCAACACGCGGTCATCGCGCTCGATGATGGCGGCCACCACCACCGTCACTCGATCGCTACCCCCTGAAACACGGGCAGGGCCATGTCGGCCGAGTCGCGGAGGTTGCAGTAGGGATCCTTGCCGCTTCCGTAGCGAAGAGTGGCGCCCGAAGGAATCTTGCCGCCGACATGGAGCAGGACGGCGCTCGGATCGGCAGGGTCAACGCGCATCTTGTAGATGAGTGGCAGCAATGCGCCTTCCGCGGAGTGAACCGAAAAGCCGGAAAGGCGGCCGGGCGCCTGGAGACGTCCGTTGACGCCGGAGAAGGCGACGCGCACGATGCCGTTGTCGAACTTCGCGGATGCCGGACGGGGACCGGGCCGCGCGGGATTTGTGGCCAGGTTCGCGAACCGCCTGCCGAGCCGTTTCAAATCCGGAGTACTGACGTGAATGCCGTCGTCGAGAGAAAGGTCGGCCGCGGTCGCCATCCCAGCGCGCGAGATGGTCTTCTCCGCGCGCCGCTGCATGTCCTGCACCAGGTTCCATTCCGCTACGTTCGAGTCATTGACGTGCCGCCCGATTTGGACGTAGTAGAAAGGCAGTTCAGGGAGTCCAAAATCTTCGCGAATGGACGAGACGAGCCGTTCGAATTTCTGCAGGAAGACCGGCGCGGCCTTGGGATTGGCGTCCGACTCGCCCTGATACCAGAGCACGCCGGTCACGCGGCCTCCCGCTGCTTTCACGCGCCGGTACATCGAACCGTAGAGCGACTCGCCGGCTTTGTTCCTGAGCGCCGGATCCCACTGGTCCATCGAAGTGCCTCCGTGCGCGCAGGAGAGAAGCCCGATCGGCACTCCAGTGCGCTTGACCATTTCGACCGCGAACGGCAGGCCGAGGCCGGCGCCTTTGCGGCGACTCGCGAGGGATCGCTGGAGAGCTTCACCCGCGAGCGGCGCCGTCTGCCCCTTGGCCCAGTGCACGGGATCGAGCGCGGTCTGCAGCGAATGCAGCGGCTCCTCCGCCACGACCCAGCGATCCGCCATATCGAAATTGTGCACGAGCTCGTGGGGCATCTCGAGATCGGCCAGATCGCCGACGCCCTGCATGTTCGACTGTCCCGCGAGCACCCACAAGTCGCCGACGAGCAGGTTGTTGACAGCGGCGTTCGAGCCGGCTGAACGAATCTCAACGCGGTAAGGTCCGCCTGCGGGCACGTTCTTCAGCTCGCCCGACCAGGCTCCGGCGGAAACGCGCGCGATGGCGGTCCAATCGAAGCCCGGCATCACCACGTGCTTGCGCACAAGCCGCGCCTCGACGGCGTCTCCGTTCTTCCCCGGCGTAGTGCCGGAGAGCGGAATGGAAGCGGATCCCGAGCCGCTTCTCTGGAAGACCTGGTCGTCGGCGGCGCCGCCCGTGATACGAATCTCACCGGCGCAAACGCACGCACACAGCAGCAATGAACAGAGAGTTTTCATAGCGGTCATTTTACCTTCATCAGCAACGCGATCTGTCCGGCGTGATACAGGTTGTGCTGGACGACGCCGTGCAGCAGGAAATAGAGCGAATAGTCTTTGCCGGAGGTGATTTCCGCCAGACGGGCGTCTTCGAGGCGCTCGACGGCGCGGCGCAGCGAGGACTCGGCGCTGCGGAGATCGTCGACAGTCTGACTCCAGCTCTCACTGGAGGGCGAAGGGACGGGCGGCCAATCCCGCTCGCCGGTCAGCTCGATGGCGCTGCCCGCAAGGCGGGTGAGAGCGGCATTCATCCATGCGGCGATGTGCAGGACCAGCTCCCAGATTGAGTGCGCGCCGCTGATCGGGTGCGCCGCCGCTTGTTCGGAGCTGACCTCGTTGACAAGTTCGACCAGCGACGGACCGTGCCACGCGTCGCCTTCGACGCTTCGTCGAAGCTGGTCGGCAATGAGTCGAGATTCGCCTGTTGTCATGAATGCTCGCCGAGATATTGGACCAACAGCACTTCGTTCCCTTTCTCGTTGTAAACGACTTCGTCAACCAGGTGGCGGGTCAACAGGATCCCGAATCCTCCTGGCCGGATGCCCATGCGATCGCGAATCTCGACGTGGCCCGCGGGTTCCTCCGGAGGATTGGAAATCGCCGCGTGAGGCAGTGCGTCCATGGAGAATCCCGAGCCGGGATCGCGCACATAGTAGAACACAGCGCGGGCGGTGCGCACGTGCGTGACGTAGACGTAGTTGCCCGGGTCGGAGCGCCCACCGTGCTCGATGGCGTTGAGCAACAACTCACGGAATGCGCCGGCGACGCGCTCCCGTTCATCGATAGGTAGATCGCAACTGGCTTCGCGCATGAACTGCATCAGGCGGTCGGCTGTGTCGAGCTTGCAGCGCAGCCGCAGGGCAATCCATCCGGAAGTCGCGGAGAGCAGGTCGATGTCCGCAGCCCAACCCGTGCTGTGTGCAGCTTTCTGGGTCATGTCCGCGACCGCGGACAACGTGAACGGCTTGCTGAAGTAGCAGAAAGCGTCGGCGCGAATCGACTGGATCACGTGGCCGGCGTTCGACTCGCTGGCGAGGACGATGACCGGCGAGGCCGGCTGAAGCCTGCGTGCCTGTTCGAGCAGCTCGAGAGGCTCGCCTCCGGGCATATGACTGGCCGCCAGAATCACGTCGAAAGGATACCGATGAATGCGGTCGACGGCTTCGCTCGCTCCCGCGGCTGTGTCGACGGCGTAACCGGCGGAGGATAGCGTCGACCCGATCGCGTGCGCGAGGTCAGCGTCGGAATCGGCGATGAAGATGCGGCTCGAGTGCGGCATCGTGGGCCGACAAAGGGGAGCTTAGCACGGCGATGAGGCCGGGCGCAAAAGGAATGCGAAGCGAGCTGGCCTTGGACCACAAAGCCGTCCACCCCGCGTGGCTAGGCAGCGAACCTGCGCAGCACCTCGAGCACGGACTCGCTGGCGTTGAGGTCTTCGTTGATCGGCGGAGCTTTGGCGCCCGCCTGAAGCAGCGCCTCCACAGCGCCGGCGTAGTCACCGGCCTTGCAGTTCCAGCCGTTCTCAGAACCGTGGAGCGCCCACCCCAGCGGAGTCGCGTTCCAGTCGTCACCGCGTATATCGACTGGGGCGCGATGACGCAGGAGCTCGCGCACCATTTCCACGTTGCCGTGCCATGACGCCCAGTGCAGCGGCGTCCCGCCGTGTTGCCCACGAACCTCCACCGGCCAGCCGGCGGCGAGCATCAGACGCACAGCCTGGGTATTGTTGCTCTGCGCGGCATAGGCGAGTTTGCGCCGGTCGTCTTCGGCCAGCGTCTGCACAAGGCCGGGCCGCTTGGCGAGCAAAGACTGAATGGTGGCTTCTTCACCGAGCTCGCAGGCATGGGCCAGCTTCAGCACATCGGGACTGCGCTCCATCAGAAGACGGTAGACGCTTTCGTGGCCAAACTCGCGCGCGATCAGGTGTGCGGTCTTGTTCGAGCCGAGGGTCCATATGTAGATCGAGCCGCCGCTCCGTGGGTCCCGCCTCGGGAAGTACTGCTCCGAGACATTCATGCGGACGCAATCCGGATCGGCGTCGAGGTGCTTGCGCACTAACGCGAGATCGCCGAGCGCCGCAGCCATGAGGATGTCAGTCCCGCAGCCGCGTGCGATGAGATATCGCGCCACGTCTTGACGATCGCGCACCATG
>JBOGMR010000411.1:0-7511 GCA_050746825.1 Bryobacteraceae bacterium
GCTACGGTCTGTTCTTCATGAACACCGATGACTACGACCAGGGCGCGAACGCGAACTGGTGCGCGGAATACGTAGGCAGCACCATCCTCGAGGGCGGCAACAATCAGGGCGCAGGCGGTCCCGGCGTCTACACCGTGAGGCTCACGCAATGACCTCTCTTATCGCGGCCCAGCACCTCCGCCGCCCGCGGGCCGGCCGGCACAATCGCGGAGGAAACGTGATGATCGAGTTCGCCGTCTCGATCTTCCTCATTCTCGCGATTTTTGGCGGCACGTTCCAGTTTGGATACGCGTTTTACGTCTACAATCTGCTTTGCAACCAGATCCGTGCCGGCGCCCGCTACGCCGCCATACGGGATTTCAAGTGCTCGAACACAACCGGGATTACGTCCTACAAGGATGCGGTGAAGAAGATGGTGGCCTATGGGAAGCCGAATCCGAGTGTCGGAGACGGTATCGTTGTCCCCGGCCTCACGTTGGCGGCGGTAAACGTCGAGATTAAGGCATCCACGGACGGCAATGGCGATGGGACCAATGATGACGCCGACAACTTCCACACGCCGTCATTCGTGCAGGTGTCAACGACGGGTTTCTCCTTGAACGCCTTGTTCGCCAGTTATTCGCTGACCGGCAAACCATCGCTCATTATGCCCTATGTGGGCCGCTACGCGCCGGAGGAGACGGAATGACGTCGAGACAACCTCCCGCTCCCCGCGGCCGCAAGGGCCAGGCAATGGTCGAAGCTTCGCTCGTCATGCTGGTCTTTCTCGCAGTGTTCATCGGAATTCTCGATTTCGGCCAGGTGATGTACTTTCATCAGGCTCTGACCGAACGCGCCCGGGCCGCTGCTCGGTACGCCGCCGTCAATGTATACACCGATCCGGGTAATGACACTAAGAGAGTCGCCGTGTTCAATCGGCCCGATCCCCCGGAGGGTACCGCACCGATCGTTGCCGGCCTGACCATCGCGATGGTTACGGTCACGCTTTCCGGCGCCGCTGGTGACCCGAACGCTCACATTCGAGTCGATATCGCTAACTTCCCCGTCACCTTTTTTACGCCGGGGCTCGCCAAGATCATGAATGCCCGCGTGCGAGTGACGATGCCTTACGAGGTCCCGGCGGCGCCCTAACCGGGCACTCTCCTCCTCGCTTATCCAACGCCGCCCGTCTGATCGCGAGATTCAATCCTCATTCGACGCCCGTTGTTGAGCGCCGTGGTTCTTTGGATCCGAGCCGCAGTAGCCCGTTGCGATCGATGGTCATGGGAGTACCCCCCCCAATCAGGTATAGGAGGAGAAATCCTTCACTGCTACCATGAATAAGTTTCCAGAGGGATCTGCCCGTGGGTGATGAGGTGGACTTCAGGAATCAGGGATCGCGAATCCTCGGAGCAACCAGACAGTCCGGAAGCGAAGCTGTTCAGCTAAGCGCTTTGGCCAGGTCCGAACGTTGCGTCGAGCTATACTGAGGGTCTCGGGGGGATTCCTATCGGTTCGGCGAAGCCGGATTGTGGCTAAGAGCGAACTGGCGCGCTGTGAGTGGAAGCTTGTTGGGAACGAGAGCGTCGAATGAACTTACGCCGGCTCCTGAGGAATTGGGTCAGCACGCCGGGTGCGCTGCATCCAAATCAATCCGAGTTGGTCGCCTTTGCGACCGGCGATTTGGAGCCGCGCCGGCGCCGGGAAGTTTTCGTCCATGTGTCGGACTGTTCTTCCTGCGCAAGTGAGGTTCGCCAGATAACGGATGCTTTCAACCAGATTGCGGCCATTGGCGCGCGAGAACAGACCGCTCCCGGCGCCGAAGGACGCGAGCGTCTGCTGGCTGCGATGAACGCCCTGAGCGCCCCTGCGGGCTGCGTGCGGATCCGCCGGGAAGTGGAAGTGTTTCTCGGGGCCAAGACCAGCGATCTGGTGGACCGGTCGCCTTGCGGCGCCTTGGGGGCAGAACACAAGGTTGCCGCCGTGCAGCGTACCCTCGAGACGTTTCTTGGGCGGCGAGCAGGTCAGGCTCTCTGCGGCCAACTCCTTCAACTGGCGGAAGGCGTTTGATACTCGGGCGCCTTCGCGCAGCTAGGGTAAACGCTCCGGTTCCGCAGGCGATTCAGGTCTACGCGATCCTTACGGTTGTGATCGGACTCGCGGCGCTCGCGGCATGGCAGATCAGCGGCAACATCCAATGGATCACGAGTTTTTTCAAGTACCCCGGCAATGCGTTCTCGCTGGCTTGCGGCCTGGCCGAGATCTGGCTGAGCTGGCACGTCTGGCGCCAGTTTTCGCGTGACGAGCCGCTGCATCAAGCCTGGTGCTTTATCTTTTTCGCGGCGCTTTGCCGCTTGACGGGTGTGCTCATTACCAAGGTGCTGCCGCTGGGGGATCAGGATGTCCTCCTCAATCGCGCCGGACTGGCGTTGGGCGGGCCGTTGTACCTGTTCCTGCTGGCGGCCGGTCTCTGGTGCGTGCTGGACGCGTACCGAAAGCTCGATCCGCTCCCGCGTCTGACGCCGGTCGACGCGGCCGCCATCTTGATTGTCGCCGGGTACACCGTTCTTCATTTCCTCCAGGTCGGTAGCTGGATCTCGGCCGGAAAGCCAATCGACTCGATTCGGATCATCAGTTGGTCCGCCGACCCGCTGCTCTGTCCGCTGGTGGGAATCGCCGTTTACCTTCGCCGCTATGCGCACGGGATGGGCGGCGGATTGATCGGCTTCTGCTGGCAGGCCTACGCCCTCGGTGTTTTCGCGACTTCCCTGGGTGACATGGGGATTGCGGCGGAAGCGTACGGGTGGATCGCGTGGCCGTGGAATTCCCTCATCTGGTTCATCTGGTTCTTCGCCGATGCGGCCTTCGCCCTGGCGCCCGCGTATCAGTTCACGGCGCTCCAGCGCGTCTGGCAGCGGTCACCTTCGACTTCGCTCGAGCCCGGGCGGAGTTGACCGGCTGCGGCGTTCGGCTGCCGATGAACCCGGTTCCTGGCGTTGCTTGAAGACTGTCCATCGATGCTGGGATCTTACACGGCCTTGGTTACAGGGGTTTGCAGTGCGGCCATAACTTCATAAATTCAACATAATTCCCTTGATATTCATCCGTTTAAAAGCATCAAAAAAAACGGCGCTGAGCGGCGAAGTGTTGGCCGGCGAGCTGTATGGAGCCTTGGAGGGCGGCTCCGATATGCGATTCTTGCAATTTGGAAGATCCTTCGAAATCCTGGCGATTGGAGTGGCCCTGTCGATTCCCGCGTGGGGAGCGCTGATCTTTCAAGGCATTGTAGCGAGCCCGGGGGGAGCTCGTGTTGAAGATTTACAATTCATCCGGAACTCTGCTGTTCAGCACGGCCCTGGCGACGCCGGAGTCCCTTGCCTACACCGGATCGAGCGTGGGCTTGGTCTATCCGATCGACGGCGCCACCGTGCAGTCTGCCAACTGCCGACCGAGAATGCCGCGGCCAGATTCGCATCGCTCACCAACCGCGCGGCACTGCAAGCGGTCACGACCAACGTGGGCGGCAACGTGGGCCTCTGGGCCTACGGGAGGTACAAAAGCGTCGGTCCTGAATTATCCGCAGAGACAGCACCGACCCCTTTCGAGTACTAGGAGTTCTAAGTATATACTACAGTACTGCAATTCAGGACTCGTCTATTCAAATTCCACTTGTATTCAAGGGGCCGTTCCTTCTACAATGGGACCTTGGCGTCTGTGTAGTTGGTAGCCGGGGAGGACGGCTCCAATATGAACCTGGGTAGATTTCTCGACATTCTATTCTTCGCAGTTGCAGTAACCATACCCGTCTCTGGTTCCCTTATCTTTGAGACCGTCGTTGCCAACTCCGGCCAAGGTACCGGCAAAACGGGGCCTGTGCTCGTGATGCAGAACGACCCCAGTGAGAGCGGCTGTATCGCGGTCGACGGGGCGGGTGCCGACATCGCAGGAAACGCGGCATGTAACGCCGCGGCGGGGCCGGAGCTCGGCGGTAACGAGAAGCCATCGCAGATGAACACCGCATTCTTGAATTCGGCGCCGGTCGGCCAAATCGGCAATGTGGGCGCTACCCGCGCCTCGCAGCTTCGCGTTACGTTTAACCCCAACGAGGGCGGCGGCGGCGGCAACCCCATTCAGCTTGACACTCTGGTTCTGAAGATTTACAGCCCTACAGGCACCCTGTTGTTCAGCACTGCCTTGACCGCGCCTATCCTTTTCTCCGCAACTGATGTGGGAACCGGCGGCTCGGGCTTTGTGTTCCGGATCGATGATTTTACACTGCAAAACGACGTGAGTTTGGCGAATGCGTTTTCGCTGGCCGGCTGGGAACAGAACCGCGTCGCTCTGCAGTCCAACGTGTCGCAGAGTGCATCCGGAAACGAAACATTCTACATCCGCCGCAATGACGAACTCGGGCTTCCGGAAACGCCTGAGCCTGCCACGAGTGCCACTGTGACAGCTTGCCTGATTGGTCTTTGGGCCTATGCACGGAGGTCTACAAACCGTCGACGTCGCAGTTAGGCGATGAGCTGCGCTGGACCACGCACTTTGAGTACCAAACAAAAGTACTAGATCTCCTAGAAATACTACTTGCGTCCTAGGGGCTTGTCCTCGTACAATGAGTCTTTGGCCTTCCGTGTCTGGAAGCCGAGGAGGACGGCTCCAAGATGAAGCTGGGTAGATATCGCATTTTTCTGCTACTGGCGATAGCGGTCTTCCCCTTGAGTGGTTCGCTGGTTTTTACTGGTGCCAGCGCCGACTCAGTGCATCCTGTGGGAGCCGCTCATCCGGAAGTAACCCCCGTAACCGCCGGCAACGGCGGAACCCGACCGAACAATCTCCAGACCGTTTTCAATCCAAGCGCAAGCCCCAGCGCCTCGTCGTACGGGACCGTCAACGTCTACGACGCGAACGGCCTGCTCTATACTCCATTGGTGAGTCCACCGCCCACCACGCCTGCAATGGATGTAAGCGGTATGGACTTCGTCGTTCCGTCGACGATCGATTTTTCGCCGGAGCTGCAGGCCCGCTTCGGGCCTATTCCCAGTCACACACCCGCTGGGCCCCCACTTCCGGCCTTCAGCGGGGGAGGCAATAACGGCATCGGTGTCATCGCCACCCCGGAGCCGGTTTCCAGTGTTCTCCTGGCGTTGGGACTGCTCCCCATCGCATATCTTGGCCGGCGATGGCGGTACCGGTTGGGCTAAATCCGCGATTTCCACTTCAGAAACCACTTCCCGGTGTGTCAGAATTGGGAGGATGCGACGTCTCTTTGCCCTGGCGGGCTTCGCGGTGCTGCTGTCGTCCTGCGGCCGCGATCCGAACGTCCTGAAGCTCAAATATCTGGACGCGGGGAACCGGTATTTCGAGAAAGGCCGCTATCGCGAGGCCTCCATCATGTACCGGAACGCGATCAAGCAGGACCCGCGTTTCGGGATGGCGCACTACAAGCGGGCCTATCTGCACGTCCAGATGAACCAGTTCGCCGAGGCCATCCAGAGCTTTCGGCGCGCGATCGAGCTGCTCCCGTCAGGGGAACAGCGCACGGATTCGCGCATCAAGCTGGCGGACCTGGAAATCCTGTTTCTCGAGAAGGTCCGTTTTGAAAATGAGCTCATGCTCGAGGTTGACCGCCTGGCCAATGAACTCCTGGAGGGAAATCACTCGTATCACGGCCGCCGGATCAAGGGAATCATGGCGACGATTCAAGCGCGCGATCTGGCCGACAAGGCCCTGCTCGCCGACGCCAACGCGCATGTCAAGATGGCGATCGCGGACCTGTCGGCCGCCAACGATCTCAACCCGTTACAGCCGGAAGTGGTAATTCCGCTCGCCCGGAGCTTCTGGGCCGACAACCGGCCGGCGGAGGCGGAGAAGCTGCTCCTCGCGTTCATCGAACGCAACAAGACGTTCGAGGTGTCGTACATGGAGCTGCACCGGATCTACATGTCGCAGCGCCGGCCCGCGGATGCCGAAAAGATTCTGAAGCGCGCGATCGAAAACAGCCCGAAGCATCACGGGTTTTTGAACGCTCTAGCCAAGCACTACCTCGATTCCGGCGACCGCGCGCAATCTCTGCGCGTTGTCCAGGAGATCAAATCCAGCTCGAAGGATTACCCCGAGGCTTTCATCTCGGCGGGCGCATTCTATATGGCGATGGCGCGATACGAAGATGCGGTGCGCACTTATGAGGAGGCCATTCAGGCCACGGGCGACAAGCGCAAGTACCGGAGGATGATCGTCGAGGCGCGGCTGGCCGAGGGCAGGCGCAAGGAGGCCATCGAGCTGAACGAGGCCATTCTGAAAGACGATCCGAAGGATGTGGACTCGCTCGTCAGGCGCGCGGGGTTCCACTACGAGGACGGAAAGATCAAAGAGTCGCTCGCGGACTTGCAAGGGCTCCTGCAACTGGCGCCGAGTCATTTTGCGGTGCACTACAATTTGGGCCGGGCGCTGCTGGCGGACGGACAGCGGGAGCAGGCGCGATTCCGGTTCGCCGAGGCCGTGCGGCTGCGGCCCACGTTCTTAGCCGCAAGGAATGCGCTGGCGCAGATCGAATTCGATACCGGCGAGTATTTGAAGGCCGTGCAATCGGCAGACGAGTCACTGCGGTTTGAGCGCACCAACTGGGGGGCGCGGGTGCTGCGGGCCAAGGGGCTGCGCGGGCTCAGGAAGTTCGAAGATGCGCACAAAGAGGTCAGCATCCTGCTGGCGGCGAGTCCGAAGTCGGACGTGGTGATGCACGAGTTGGGCGCGCTGTATCATGCGGAAGGGAAGGTCAAAGAAGCGGAAGCGGCCTATCGCAAGAGCTATGAAACCAACCCGTCGAACCTGCAGGGACTGATTTCGGCGATCGAGATATTCATAGACGCGAAGGACTCAGCCGGGGCGCTGAAAACGCTCGAGGCGGAGGTGAAGCGCCGTCCCCAGTCATTTGGAGTGCGCCGCCTGTATGCCGATACTCTCGCTCGCGCGGACAAGCGCGCGCAGGCGCAGACCGAATACCTGAAGCTGTTGGCCGACGCCTCCAAAAACAACCTCGTGGCGGCGGATGTGCACGATCGATTGGGGAATCTCTACAGAAAGTCGAACGACGGCAAGACCGCCATCGCCCACCTCGAGAAGGCCCGAGAGTTGAATCCGAAGAGCCCTGTGATTCTCCACAATCTGGCTGTCGCCTACGACACCTTTGGGCGGCCCGGCGAGGCGCGGCGTCTCTACGAAGCGACTCTGAAGGAGGAGGGTGACAATCCGATCGCGCTGAATAATCTGGCGTATCACATTGCGGAAAGCGGCGGCGATCTTGACCAGGCGCTGACGTTCGCTCAGAGAGCCAGACAGAAGATGCCGAACTCGCCGGAGATTCTGGACACGATGGCGCGGATCTATCTGAAGAAGAACCTGGTCGACAACGCCATGGAGATTCTGATGGATCTGGTCCGAAAAAACCCGCGCCAGCCGACCTTCCGGTATCATCTGGCCGAGGTCCTGCTCAAGAAAGGCGACAAAGAATGGGCGCGCCGGGAATTGAAGAC
>JBOGMR010000412.1:0-5756 GCA_050746825.1 Bryobacteraceae bacterium
ATGCCGCGCGGCATCGAGTCCGTGCTGAGCTGGATTGTGGTCACACCGCGCCTGCACGGTGTCCATCACTCCATGCGGCGCGAGGAACTCCAGTCGAACTACTCCACCATCTTCTCGATCTGGGACAGGATCCACCGCAGCTTCCACGGCATCGACCATCACGACCACGTCACGGTCGGCGTACCGGGCTATCGCGACGAGTCCCAACAGACGCTCGCAGCGGCGCTCGTCATGCCCTTTCGCAAGCAACGCCGGTACTGGCAACCCTAGCGCTCTACATTGCCGCGCGGGCCGGGCTGCCCGCCTCCGCGTCCGCAAAACTCTGCGCAACCCCGACTGCTGATCGCGCCTGCCGCCTCTGTGCACCGATCCCGAACGAGACACCCGGAGAGAGCGGCTCAACTGGGCAGATTACGGATTCGTCTGGTTCGAACCGGTGCTCGATTGTGGCAAACTGTTCTGCATGAGACCAGGTTCGATCGCGACAATCGCCATTTGGCTTCTCACCTCGGGACTCGCCCTGGCGGCTGACTGGAAGCCCCTGTTCAACGGGAAAGATCTGGACGGGTGGAAGATGGTCGGCCCGGGACGTTTCGTCGTCGACGACGGCATGATGAAGACGGAAGGCGGGATGGGACTGCTGTATTATGCCGGCGAGAAGTTCGGCAATTGTACGATCCGGGTAGTCTTCAAGGTGGATGGCGCGCGTGGAAATTCAGGCGTCTACGTCCGGCTTCCCGAGCAGCCGAAAGACCCGTGGTACGCCGTGCACAACGGTTACGAAGTGCAGATCGAATCGGGCGGCGACGAATGGCACACCACCGGATCGCTGTACTCGCTGAGCAAGGTGAGCGAGAAGCGGCAAAAACCGCCGGGCGAGTGGAACACGATGGACATCACTTTCCGCGGGCAGAAGACGATCGTCGAGCTGAACGGCGCGAAGGTGAATGAGTTCGACGGCGGCCAGGCGGCGCCCGACCGTAAGCAGTGGTTCGAGCCGGTTCGTGGTCCGCGCCCGGATTCCGGCTACATCGGCCTGCAGAACCACGACGCGCGTTCGATTGTGTACTTTAAGGAAGTCAGCGTGAAGCGCTGACGGCGCTCCTAGCCGGCCGCCAGGCATGCTTGACTCCGGCGCCTTCCCAGTCGGCTATAATGACGGGTGCAGTTACTGCCCCCCTGGAGGTTGCCGTGCCTTACGAACCGGAAACTCCATTTGACAGCATAGAAGGCTCTTACCAATACGTCGACATGTTGGCAGAAGCGACTGCGGAAGCTAGGCAGGACGTCGAAGGCGAAATTAGCGTGGCAGAGTCCGATAAGGCGGAGCGTCGAAAACAGGCGCTGCTGCTGATCTCGTACAATCTGGCCAAACTGGAGTCTCACATCAAAGCCAGCCGGCGGATTCTCAATGATTTGCGCACTCTCCGGAGGCTGCTGTTGGACGAGCGGCGGACGGCTGCGAAAAATGGGGTGCGAGCGGCGGCAACCGGATCCACTTAGCCGTGCCGATTCA
This sequence comes from Bryobacteraceae bacterium, assembly GCA_050746825.1. Lineage (GTDB taxonomy): Bacteria > Acidobacteriota > Terriglobia > Bryobacterales > Bryobacteraceae > JBOGMR01. The sequence goes on from JBOGMR010000412.1 coordinate 1,517, forward strand.
ATCACGTTGTGGAAAGAAGCACGGGCCGGGGTGTGCCCGCAGCCAGGATTTCCCGCTCGCCCAGAATCGCGATTTTTTGGAGCTGTTTCTCGATCGCCTCGCGGCGAAGGACGGTTGGAGGTAAACGATGGGCCAGTCGACTCGACGTACTTTTCTCGGTGCAACCGGAGCCAGCTTGCTGGCGGGACTGCCCGCGGGAGTTCCGGCGGTGCTGCGCGCAGCGACTATTAGCGGCCTCAAGATCGGCGTCACCGATTGGAATCTCCGGATGACGGGCCAGTCCGAGGCTGTCGAGATGGCGAAGAAGATCGGATTCGACGGCGTCGAAGTCAGCCTCGGACGCAAGCCCGTTGACAACCGGTTGCCGCTCGACAATGACGAAGTGCAGAAACGCTATATCCAGGAAGCGCGCAAGCACAATCTGCATCTGGCGGGAACGTGCCTCGATATTCTGCATGTGAATTATCTGAAGAATGACAAACTCGGGCAGAAGTGGGTGGCCGATTCGATTCCCATCACCAAAAAACTGGACGCGCGCGTGGTGCTGTTGCCCTTCTTCGGAAAAGGCGCTCTGCAGACGACCGAAGAAATGGACTACGTGGCCGATGCCCTGAAGGACATTGCTCCGGAGGCCGAGCGCGCCGGCATTCTGCTGGGTCTCGAGAACACCATTTCGGCCGAGAACAATGTGCGGATCCTCGATCGTGTGCGCTCGAAAGCGCTCAAGGTCTACTACGACGTCGGCAATTCGACCAATCAGGGCTTCGACGTGGTGAAGGAGATCCGCTGGCTGGGGCGCGATCGCATCTGTCAATTCCACCTCAAGGACAATCCCAATTACCTGGGTCAGGGCAAGATCGATTTTCCGGGTGTGATGAAGGCCATCGCCGATTTGAAGTTCGACGGGTTTGCCAACCTGGAGACATCCACACCCTCGAAGTCGGTCGAGGCGGACATGAGCAAGAATCTCCAGTTCATTCGAGGTATGATGGCGTAAGATTGCGCCGCATGGGCTGGAGGTTACCAGGCGGCGGCGTTTGCGACTGTTTTCAGGGGTCCGTAGCTAAGCGGTTAGGACCAATGGTCTGACAACCACTTTTCAAAGGTGCTATCTTGCACAAGATCGGAACGCCCGAACGCTCAGAGTGGCGATGTTGTTCTCTTTTTCTTCGCTGTACTAGCCGCGAAAACCCCCGTCAGATGGGCTTTTGCGCAGATTGGGCATTGACAGAGCTTGGAAATCCGTTTATGATTCAGTATCAAGCTCGTAAGCCTAAAACATACACTCAACACCGGTGGTTATGAATCCTTCTATGAACTTCATGATCGGTGAGAAAGTGGTTTACCCGAATCAGGGTGTGGCCACGATAGAAAACATCAGCACTCGCTCCTTCGGAGCCAATTTCGAGAGATTTTACCTTCTCCGCCTCCTGTACAGCAGCATGACCGTGATGGTTCCGTTCTCGAACGTGGCGAGCGTCGGGCTCCGGAAGATCACAAAAGGGCAGGAAGTGGCGAGGGTGCTGGCGTTTTTGTCTAGCGGCAGGTGTCATTCCTCGAGTGACTGGAAGTGCCGGTTCAAAGAGAACTCGGACAAGATGCAGAGCGGAAGCCTGCTTCAGGTCGCGGAAGTGATGAAGACTCTTCTCTTGCTGCAATCGGACAAGCCGCTATCGTTCCGGGAAAAGAAGATGCTGGACCGGGCGAGGCACTTGCTGGTGAGCGAGCTTTCGATTGCTCGCGGCATCAACGATGTCGAAGCGGTGAGCACGCTCGAGAAGGCCCTGCAAAAAGCGGGCCTGAACCTGCCGCCAGTGCTATAATTCAAATTCCTCACCTGCGGCTTCCCGCGGTGAGCGGACTTGAATTGTCTGCGCGCCCATCGCGCGCGGCCAGCCTGGAGGTATCCCCTTTTGAGCGCCGCCGAAGCGATTAAGCTTTCCCTCCGTCCCGGCAAATTGTTCATCAATGGGCGTCAGGAAGACGCCGTAAGCGGAAAAACAATCGAGGTGAGGAACCCGGCCACGGGTGAGGTGTTGACCACCGTTCCCGATGGCGACGCTCCCGACGTGGACCGCGCGGTGACGGCAGCGCGCGCGAGCTTCGAGAAAAAGAGCTGGCGCGGGATCGATCCATCCAAGAAGGAGAAGATCCTCTGGAATCTCGCCGAACTGCTGGTGAAGAACAAGGATGAGCTGACGTACCTGGAATCGATGGAGAACGGCAAGACCGTGCGCGAGGCCGCCGGCGCGGACGTCGAACCGGCCATTGATGCGTTTCGCTACTACGCCGGCTGGGTGCGCAAGATCTACGGCGAGACGATTCCGGTCGACGGCCCTTACCTCAACTACACACTGCGCGAGCCGGTAGGTGTGGTGGGGGCTATCGTGCCGTGGAATTATCCACTGCAACTTGCGGTGTGGAAGCTGGCTCCGGCGCTCGCGTGCGGCTGCTCGGTGGTGCTGAAGCCATCCGAGATGACGCCGCTCACGGCGCTGCGGCTGGCTGAGTTGTGCCTCGAAGCGGGCATTCCGGAAGGCGTCGTCAACGTGGTGACCGGCTACGGCTGGACCGCGGGTGAGGCGCTCGGCCGGCACATGGACGTCGATAAAATCAGCTTCACAGGCAGCACCCGCACGGGTCGCGCGTTGCTGAAGGCGTCGGCGGAAAGCAACCTGAAACGCGTGAGCCTCGAGCTCGGCGGCAAATCGCCCAACGTAATTTTTCCGGATTGCGATATGGAAGCGGCGTTGAAGGCGTCGTTCTGGGGAATTTTCGCGAACAAGGGCGAGATTTGCAGCGCCGCGTCGCGCCTGCTTCTGCACACGGACGTGTACGACAAATTCGTCGAGCAGCTCGTGTCGCGCGCCAGGCGAATGAGGGTGGGCGATCCGCTCGATAAAGCCACGGCGATGGGTTCGCAGATTTCGCAGGCGCAACTCGATCGCATCCTGGGCTACATCAAGTCGGGTGTCGACGAGGGCGCGAAGCTGATGTGCGGCGGCGAGCGCGACACCGAGGGCGCGAACGCCAAGGGTTATTTCGTCAAGCCGACCGTCTTTGCGGAAGTGAAGCCCCAGATGAAGATCGCACAGGAGGAGATTTTCGGCCCGGTGCTATCGGTCATCCGGTTCAGTAACGCCGAGGAAGCCGTGGAAATCGCCAATGGCACGATTTACGGTCTGGTGGCGGCGGTCTGGACGAAAGACATCAAGCTGGCGCACAGGCTTGCCGGCGAGATCAAGGCAGGATCGGTGTGGATCAACCTCTATAACGGATTCGACACCGGGTCGCCGTTCGGCGGGTATAAGCAGAGCGGTTTCGGCCGCGATCTCGGCGCGCATGCGCTGGAGCAGTACACCAACGTGAAGTCCGTCTGGGTCGCGCTGTGACGGACGCCGGAGCACTCCGGGCGAAATTCGAACAGCACAAGATCCGGCGGGTGAAGCTGGGCGTGTTCGATATCGACTGCACGCTACGCGGGAAATACGTCAGCCTCGAAAAATTCTGGAGCGCGCTCGAAACCGGGCTCGGCTTCTGCGACGTGTTGTTCGGCTGGGACATCGGCGACGTACTCTACGACAACGCCAAGGTCACAGGCTGGCACACCGGTTATCCGGACGCGCAGTGCCAGATCGACGCGGCGACCTTCCGCACGATTCCGTGGGAGCCGGAGACAGCTTTTTTTCTACTGGACTTCGTGGGGCGTATGGATCTGGCGCCGCGCCAGGTGCTGGCGCACGTCATCGAGAAGGCGCAGCGGATGAAATACGCGCCGATGTTTGCCGCGGAGTACGAGTTTTTCATTTTCAAAGAGACGCCGGAGAGCTTGCGCGCGAAGAACTATCGCGGGCTCACGCCGCTGAGTCCGGGGATGTTCGGATACAGCGTCCTGCGCGCGTCGGAGAATCGCGATCTGGTGCTGGATTTATTCGATCATCTCGCGGCGTTTTCGGCGCCGCTCGAGGGGCTGCACACCGAGACTGGGCCGGGCGTGTACGAAGCGGCGATCGCGGTGGAGGAGGCCATGGTGGCGGCGGACCGGGCGGCGTTGTTCAAGACGGCGGCCAAAGAGATCGGCGCCAGGCACGGCGTGATGGCCACGTTCATGGCGAAGTGGAATGCGGAACTGCCCGGGTCGAGCGGGCACCTGCATCAGAGCCTGTGGGACGCCGAGAAGAAGAAGAATCTGTTTGCCGACCCGGGCGCCGGAGGGATGTCCGAGCTGATGAAGCAGTAT
>JBOGMR010000413.1:0-3287 GCA_050746825.1 Bryobacteraceae bacterium
CAGGGCGACCTGTGGCAGATGCTGGGCGCCGCGTTCGGCGATTATCCGAGGGCTATCGCCGCGCCGACGGACATCGCGGATTGCTTCAAGCTGGTGCCGGAAATGCACAATATCGCCGACCGGTTCCAATGCCCGGGCATCGTCCTGAGCGACCTGCTGCTGTCGGAAGGCACGGCCAGCGCGGACGCATCGGACCTCGACTTCAACGTACCGATCGATCGCGGCGAGCTGATTACATCGCCCAACGGAGACAACGGCGCTTACAATCGCTACAAGATCACCGAGAGCGGCGTCTCTCCGCGCGCGATCCCTGGCCTGGCGGGCTACTCGCACGTGGTCGCGACCGATGAGCATGACGAAGACGGCGTGCTGCTCAGCGACGAGTTCACCAATCCGGCCAAGCGGCGCGCCATGATGGAGAAGCGGCAGCGCAAAGTAGCCGGTATCGAGGCGGCTGTGCCTCCACCGCAACTGGTGGGCCCGCGCGACGCGGACGTCACGCTGATTGGGTGGGGTTCGACCCAGGGCGTCATCCAGGAAGCGATTGAACTCCTCGCCGAGGATGGGATCACGGCGAATCATCTGCAGATCCGCTGGCTGGTTCCGCTGCACGGCGACGCCATCGTAGAAATCCTCCGAAAGTCTAAGCGCACCATCATCATCGAGAACAACTACAGCGGGCAGTTCGCGCGCTATCTGCGCGGTGAAACCAGCTTCGTGCCCGATGGGCACATTCGCAAGTACGACGGAGAACCCTTCATGCCGCACCACATCGTGGAAGCAGTGAAGGAGCAGCTCGCCGGCAGAACCAGGCTGTCGGTTCCGATGCACGAAATCATGGTTTGAGGGAGAAAACGATGGCAACGACTCTGCCCGTTCCAAAAGAATTCACGGTTACAGACTTCAAAGGAAAAGTGGATCCCGACTGGTGCCCCGGGTGCGGCGACTTCGGCGTTCTGGCGTCGCTCAAGGCGGCGCTGTTCGAGCTGAAGATCGCGCCGCACGATGTGGTGACGATCAGCGGCATCGGCTGCTCCTCAAACCTGCCCGGCTACCTCAGCACCTACGGCATGCACACGCTGCACGGGCGCGCGCTGGCCGTGGCGACCGGCGTCAAGATGGCCAACCCCGCGCTGCACGTGATCGTCACGGGCGGCGACGGCGACGGCTTCGGCATCGGCGGCAACCATTTCATCCATACGATGCGGCGTAATGTCGACCTGACCTACGTGGCCATGGACAATCAGATCTACGGCTTGACCACCGGTCAGGTATCGCCCACCAGCCGTATCGGCATGAAGACCAAGAGCACTCCGTTCGGCAGCGTCGAGGGGCCGATCAATCCCATGACGCTGGCGCTTGCGGCGGGCGCGACCTTTGTCGCGCGCGGCTTCAGCGGAGAGCCCAAGCACCTGACCGAACTGATCAAGCTCGGCATTCAGCACAGGGGATTCTCCTTCATCGACGTCTTCAGCCCTTGCGTGACGTATAACCACGACAACACCTACCCGTGGTTCCGCGAACGCGTCAAAAAGCTGGAGGCGGACTCCGGCTACGATCCGTCGGACTGGAGCGCGGCAATGGCGAAGGCCCAGATGTGGGGCGAAGAGATTCCCATCGGAAAGCTTTTCGAGCGCACCGATCTGCCGGCGCTGCACGATATGGAGCCGGTGCTGGAAAAGGGTCCACTGCCGTACCGGGAGCTGAAGATTCCCGCGGAGGTGGCCCGGCAGTTTGTCGAAGAGTTGATGTAGGAATGCGTGGGGCAGGTCGGAGACGGCCGGAGACCTGCCCCACGCTTCCACTCAGGTGTCTGCCGGTTCCTTCGCTATTCCCGTGCGAAAATAGAAGCATAGATGGTTTTGGATGGCATTTACTACGCGCTGGCGTTTGCCGCCGGCGGGGCGCTGGTTTCTTATCTGACGCGGCCGTGGTTTGCCGTTCCCCTGTTTATCCTGGCGGTGTTCTGCCTGTACTTCTTCCGCGATCCGGACCGTGAAGTGCCCGAGGGACCCGTGGCGGTTTCACCGGCCGACGGAAAGATCGTCGCGATCAAGGCCGAGTCGCCGGCGCGCACGCGCGTGAGCATTTTCCTCAACGTGTTCGATGTGCACGTGAACCGCTCACCGGTGGCGGGGACCATCAGGGATGTTCGCTATCAGAGAGGGAAGTTTCTCGTTGCGAGCCAGGAGGCGGCATCGGCCGAGAACGAGCAGAACACAGTCACGGTCGAATCCCCGGACGGGGTGCGAGTCGTATTCAAGCAGATCGCGGGACTGATCGCGCGGAGAATCGTGTTCCACAAGCGAGCGGGCGACGCGGTGGCGGCCGGGGAGCGCGTCGGACTCATCAAGTTCGGCTCGCGCGTGGATGTGGAGTTGGGGCCCGAGTGGGAAGTGATGGTGAAGGAAGGAGACCGCGTCGCGGCGGGATCGAGTGTCCTGGCGCAGCGCCGATAAAAAAATGCCCAGGCTGACCTTGAGTGAGCGGTTGATCGATCCGAAATCGCCGGAGCGGCGGCCGCGGCGGGTTGCCTACGCGCTGCCGACCTTTTTCACGGCCGGGAATATCTTCCTCGGATATATTTCCACCATCCAGTCATTTCAAGGCGCGATGCTCGCGGCAGCCGGCGGGTCTGGAGCTGAGCGTCACTTCGCGCTTGCGGCCCAGTGTATCGGCGTTGCGGTAGCACTGGATGGTCTGGACGGGCGCATCGCGCGCATGACCAATACGACCAGCGACTTCGGCCGTGAGATGGATTCTCTGGCGGACGTGGTCAGCTTCGGCATTGCGCCGGCGGTGCTGGCGTTTGCGTGGGGCGTGCAGTTTCTCGATCCGGGGCTGCTGCATGCGGCGCGCGATCAGATCACGCGCATTGGATACTTCGTCTCTTTCGTGTTTCTCCTGTGTTGCGCCGCGCGCCTGGCGCGCTTCAACGTGCAGAAGAATCCGGTCCCGAAGAATCCGGGACGGCCGGATCGGAAATACTTCGTGGGTCTGCCGACGCCCGCGGCCGCGGCATTGGTGGCGGCGGTGGTGTACGCGGCGGATTCCGAGCCGGTGCGCGCCTGGCCGTTTGCGGTGGCATGGCTGGTGCTGCTCGCGCTGCTGGCGTTCCTGATGGTGAGTACGTGGCGCTATTACAGCTTCAAGGACATCAACCTGCTGCGGCCGCGTTCGCCCCTGATCATCATCGTGTTGGGCATCGTCATTTACCTCGTGTGGAACTATTCACAGCCGATGTTTCTGGCGATGGCAGCGACGTATGTCGGGAGCGGTATCCTGAT
>JBOGMR010000414.1:0-4297 GCA_050746825.1 Bryobacteraceae bacterium
GCGCTCCGCCGATGCCGCCGACGTGGTCACGATCGCCACGTCCTGCTGCAGGCTCTCGATCATTTTGCTGTTGAGCGGAATGCGAAGCTGGGAGTCGACCACCATGCGAAGCAGCGGGCGGCTGCGAGGCAGTCCGGTGCGATCGGTCAGCAGGCAGTCGTCGGCGAGCAGCGTGCCGATGCCGGTGAGGATGGCGTCCGATTGGTGCCGCAACTGCTGCACGTGCCGGCGCGCGGTTTCGCTGGTGATCCAGCCTGCGTTGTCGTCCGGCGCTGAGATCTTTCCGTCGAGCGTGAGAGCCGACTTCAGCGTCACGAGCGGGCGGCCGGTTCGCATCCAGTGAACGAAGGGCGCGTTGAGTTGTTCGGCCTCGGCCTTCAACTCGGGGGCCACTTCGACGGCGATCCCGGCGACGCTCAATTTGCGGAAGCCTTCCCCGGACACGCGCGGATTGGGATCCTCCATCGACGCCACGACGCGCGCGACGCCCGCAGCGATCAGCGCGTCGACGCAAGGGGCGGTGCGGCCGTGGTGACAGCAGGGCTCGAGGTTAATGTAGAGCGCTGCGCCGCGCGCCTTGTCGCCGGCCTCGTCGAGCGCGATGATTTCAGCGTGCCGGAGTCCGGCATAGGTGTGAAACCCGCGGCCGACCACCTCGCCATCCCGCACGAGCAGGGCGCCAACCATCGGATTCGGACTTGTTTGGCCGCGACCCTGGCGCGCCAGCTCGAGGGCTTCCTCCAGCCGCCTGATGTCGCCGGGTGTCATCGTTCGAATAGCGACTGGATGTACTTCTCTGCGTCGAAGGGCAGGAGATCGTCGAGCTGCTCACCGACGCCGACGTAGCGAATCGGCAGGTTCAACTCACGCGCGATCGCGATCACGACGCCGCCCTTGGCCGTGCCGTCGAGCTTGGTGAGCACCAGGCCAGTCACGCCGGAGGTCTCCGTGAATTTGCGCGCCTGCTCGAGGCCATTCTGCCCGGTGGTCGCGTCGAGCACGAGCAGGACTTCGTGCGGTGCGTCCGGGATCACGCGGCCGGCGGTACGCCGCATCTTCTCCAGCTCCGCCATCAGGTTCGTCTTGGTCTGGAGACGCCCCGCCGTATCGACGATCACGTAGTCGATGCCTCGCGATTTGGCCGCTTGCAGCGAGTCGAAGAGCACGGCGCTGGGGTCCGCGCCCGGCTTCTGGCGGATCATGCTGGTGCCGGTGCGCTGCGCCCAGATTTCGAGCTGCTCGACGGCCGCGGCGCGAAACGTGTCGGCGGCGCACAGGAGCACCTTGCGGCCCTCGGCCTGATAACGATGGGTCAGCTTTCCGATGGTTGTGGTCTTCCCCGCCCCATTGACGCCGACCACCATCACGACGGCGGGCGGATTGGCCACCTTTACCGGCGGACGCTCCGCGGCCTGGAGCAGCTCGAGCAGATAATCCGCGATGAGGCCGCGCAGTTCCGCCGCATCGCCAATCATGTGGCGTTCGACGCGCTGCCGGATTCGCTCCAGGATCTCCGCGGTCGTGGTGACGCCGATGTCGGCGCTGATCAGCGTGTATTCGAGCTCGTCGAGCAGGCCGGCGTCGATTTCCTTGCGGCCGGCGAGGGTTTCCTCGAGACGAGACACGAGACCGGCGCGCGTTTTGGCTACACCGCTTTTGAGCCGTTCGAGGAGACTCGGCTCCTGCTCGACGGAGCCGAATAGAGTTTGGATCATTGTTCTGCTTTATTGTAGCGAAAGGGCGAAGGCGGACGGCCGCTGCGACGTCATAGTTCGCCGTGCGTGCAAGCGCCGCGGCCACAACGGGCACGAGAGCCGCAGGCGCCAGCACCACGAAAACCTGCAGCCCGTGGTAAGAATCGCTCCCTCACGGTCGCGGCTCCGTAACGTGTGCGGGCGGCTAGCGGCGTGCTCGGCGAGCAGGAGCCGGATGTTCGTTTCGATGTTGGATACTTTGCGGCCGCCGGCATGATTTCGAACGCGTAGCGCCTGGAGGTTGGGCCGTCGTCGTTTGAAATTTGGATTGGAGTCCGAAGGTTGCCGCGTTCGCGGTCGACGGCGATAGCGCGCGGGTGTTCGGGATAGACGGCGCGAGGGTAGCGCTGGCGCACGAGCTCCTTCATCACCGCGAACATATCCACCTGGCCTTCGCCGATGAAGCCTTCGGTGTACTTCTCGCAGGGCTTGCGCACGGATCACGTTGCGGAAATGCACGTGATTGATGCAGTCGCGAGCGCCGAAATAGCGGGCGACAGTTACGGGATCTTCGCCCATCTCGCGCGTCACGCCGCAATCGAAGGTGATTCCGTTCGACGGGCTCTTGACGATATCAACCAGGCGCTTCCATCCTGCCAGGGTCGCCATGATCTGACCCGATCCGCGGCTGAGCGGCACGGGCGGATCATTGGGATGGAGCGCGAGACGGACGCCGGCCTCAGCGGCCACCGGAACGACGGCCTTCAGGACATAAGTAGCGTTGTTCCACAGTTGGTCGAGGGTATGGACACCGATGTTCGGCAACGGCGGGAGGTCTTTCGTTTTGTCGTAGTCGTAGGCAGAGGCTGAATATTGATGCGTTCAACGTGTTCAACAATCCGGGCGTGCCGACGGGCGTCGGATCGAATGGGCTGGTGAGCACGCGGGGGCCGGGGAAGGCGTCGAGGGAGCTGCAGTTCACGTTGCGCGTGAGCTGGCAGGCAGACAGGCAGCGATCTCTTCGACCAGGAAGGCCGATCGGCCCGCCCCACTCCCTACTCGACCGGAACCGTCGTACCCTTTTGCTGCGTTCGCGAGAGATGTTCGATGCGCTGATCGATCAGGCTACGCAGCGCTTTGAGCAGCTCAATGCGCGAGTTGCGGAAATGTTCGCGCGTTTCTTCGGGGATGCACTTTCGAAGTACATCGGAAAGTTGCGGGCCGCCTCCCATGCAATAGCAGCCGGCCGATCCAGAAGACGTTCTTTCGCTTTCGTTCATATCAAGCCTCCGTCATTTCGACGGTCAAAACCCGGTTCTCCAGTTTAGCCTTGGTTGGCGTGAGAGAGACCATCGACGTGGGCAGGCCGATGTGGCGCCGCAACGTTCCGATCTCCACCACCAATTCGTCCGATTTCTTGAACAGCCCGATTTCGCCTTTGGCCGCAAACGGCAGCCGCAGGCGCACGGCGTAATGCCCGTTCATCTTCTCGAATGTGTAGGGCGCCTCAGTGCGGGTGACTGCCGCTGGATCGTCGCCTTCCGCGTAGAGCGAGCGGGCTAACTCCTCCAGACGATCGATTCCATGCACCTCGTGCGTGAACAGCGGCACGCGTTTCACCGCAACCGGCGCAAAGTATTCCTCAATTTCCTTCATGACACGGCCCTGGGATTCGCGCCACTCGATGAAGTAGGAGTCCGTCACTTTGTCGGGAAGAACACGGTTGACGATTACGCCGTCGACGGTCAATCCGTGGAGCGAGAAATAAACGAAGGCCCGCTGCGTTTCGCGCAGCACCATTCTTTCGGGATTCGTGACCAGTCGCACGCTGGTGATTTTCGGATTCTCGAGCAGCTCCGGGATTCCTTCGAGGCGGCCGAACAGGTCCGCGATGTTGGCGAAGTAGCTGTCGGTGGGAAGCTCGACGGGCGAAACCTTGTTGGCGATCGGCCGGACAGCGCGCAGCAGCCCGCGATGAAACGGGAAGATGTGCTTCATGTACCAGTCGAGAGTGGTCGGCATGCTGATGAAGCGCAACGACTCCGCCGTCGGCGCGCAATCGAGCACGATCACCTGGTAGCGTTTTTCGCGGCGGAACTGGTTGATGTACATCATCGCGCTCAGTTCTTCCATGCCCGGGAGAATGGCGAGTTCCTCCGCTTCCACGTCGCTGATGCCCGTCGTGCGGAGCACCGAGATGACGTAGGACGAGATTTCACGCCAGTGCCGCTTGATTTCTCTCTGGATGTTGACCTCGTGGATCGAGAGCGTCTTGGTGAGCGCGTAAGGATCCGCGGTGGCCGAGCTGAACAGGCCCGTGTCGAGATCGAACGCGTCCGCCAGGCTGTGCGCAGGGTCGACGCTCATGATGAGCGTACGGTAGCCGAGGCGTGAAAGCTGAAGTCCGGTGGCGGCTGCGAGACTGGATTTGCCAACACCGCCTTTGCCGCTGAACAGCAGGATGCGGACCATTACAATCTCATTCTAACAGGGTGGCTCTCCGCTCCCTTACGGTCGCGGCTCTGTAGGGGCGGATTGTAGGCGCGGATTGGGGGCGCGGATTGGGGGCGCGGATTGGGGGCGCGGATTGGGGGCGCGGATTG
>JBOGMR010000415.1:0-3650 GCA_050746825.1 Bryobacteraceae bacterium
AGACGGCGCCAGTCGAGATAATTTGCGACGCGCGACGTCACCGAAGACAGTCCGCCATCGCCGCCCGTGTTCGCGATCCACACGAGGCGGTCCGCGCCTTGAAACTGCAGCGGCCGGAACAGCAGCGCATTCACCACGCTGAAGATGGCTGTGTTGGCGCCAATGCCGAGGCCGATGATGAGGACTGCGGCGACGAAGAATCCGGCGTCGCGGCGCAGAGTGCGAAGGGCGTAGCGGACATCTTGGGCGAGCGTTTCCCAGTGCATGATATTGATTACGTTTGAGCGACGAGTGGGTTAGCGACGACTTTTGATGTGCGCCGCATCCACGCGCCTCGCCCCATCACGCGCCTCAACGATACGTTTTGTCGTCGACCTTACTCAAGTCAACGTTGTTCCCGAACACACCGAGCGTCACGATCGCGAACGTGAATACGCTGTTGTCCGGTTCAATGTGGCCGCCGAAGGCCTTGTCGCCGTCGGTAAGCGTCATGTGCGCGTGAACACGGCCGTCGATGACATAGCCGTTGATGCTGACGATGTCGGCGGGCGCGCTGGGGTCCTTATAAAACACATTCTTCGAGGGGAAGGTACGATTGCTGACTGAATGCACGTGATAGTTGCGGAGCGAACCGATGCCGGACAGGAAAACGGCGTTGCGGATCTTCTGCTCCTTGACCATTTTTTCGATGCCGGCGAGAAGATCGGCCTGGTATTTGAATCGAAGCACGACGACGCGCTCGAACTGGCCGGACAAGGCGTAGACGCCGGGCACTTTGTCGCTGTTGGGCTTGGAATCCTGTTGAGGCGTCGTGGGCTTGACGAGCTCGACGCGTGTCCGCTGTGCGCCGAGAGTCAAGGCGACGAGTGCTGCGAGGATCAAGAGGCGTAGGTGTTTAGTCATCTCACTTGAATAACACAGAACGGCCCTGGACTTAGTTTGCGCCGGCCGGAGCGGCTACGCTTCGCAGAGCCTGAGCAAGCGCTTCACTCGAGAAACCGTAAGGTCCGGGTGCGCTCTTGTACTTGACGCGCCCGCCGCGCTCGATCAAATACAGCCGATCCGGCCAGCCCGTGTAAGCTCGCTCTGTCGCGTTCGCGATGCCGTCGAGCAGCGCTGGGATGCGAATGCCCAGTTTGCGGACGCACGCTGACGCAGTCGCGCTCCGCTCCTGGCCGGTTCGTGGAGACGCAAACAACACGCCGTCGCGGACATTCGACGGGAGTTGCCAGAGGTCCGTCGGATGCGCTTCCTGAATGTACACGACGTAGAACGCGGCACGATCGCGATACTCGTCGTAGAGCTGATTGAGGGCGGGAACCTCCCGCCGGAATGGCGGTCAAGTGTAGCTGCCGAAGATGAGAACGACGGGGCGCTCCCGAAATTCGTCGGAGAGTTTCACCACACGGCTGCCGTCCGGCGCAGGCAGCGAGAAGTCGGGGGCCGCATCGCCTACCCGCAGCTTGCCCTGCCGCGCCGACATCCAAAGCGGTCGAAACGGCACCGCCATCATGACCGGCATCGGTACGTTGGACATGATGGCGCCGAAGGTCTCGGGCGGTTGGCGCATCGCGACGTACGCGCAGGCGATGGCCATTCCGTACATCGCAACGACGCCACACAAAATGACGCCAACGACTTTGATTCTCATCTCGCGGCCTTACCAGCCCGTGGTAAAAACAGCTCCCTCACGGTCGCGGCTCTGTAACGTGTTCATTGTACCGAGCCGCGCGCCCCAACTTCAGTTTTCGCCTGCCCATGTTAATAATGCGTGTGGTTGGCGATCGAGTTCCTGATGTACTCGGAGTCGCGATGAACCGTCTTCGGCTTTACTCCGCGGCGCCCATAAACCCGCAGCACGCTGCGCTCGAACGCGATCACCTGCTCGGCGCCGTTTCCAACGAAATCGAACATGTGGTAGACCGGATCCTTGAAGAATAGAGTGCCGCTCCCGTCGTCGCCGAGCTTGAACTTATACCAGAAATGCTGTGTCTTCCCGTCGCCGTACCAGTCGCCGCGGACAAAATCCGGATTTCCATTCAGCGGATTGCGTGGCCATTTCAGCAGAAGGTCGCCTTTGTTGTCGAACCAGTAGAGCTGCGCCCCGAGCCCTCCGGCGCCGCGCGGTCCGTAGGTGCGGGCATTCACAACCACCTGTGGCATGCGGCGTCCTTTCAGGATGCGGCCCGCGGTGACCTGCTGGGTGTGGCCGGCCAGGTTGTGCCACAGGATCGCGCCGGTGCGGGCGTTGTAGGCCAGCGCGCCGATGTCGCTCTGGGCGGCCAGCAGCTCGGGCTTGCCGTCGCCGTCGATGTCGAAGAACTCGATGGCGTCCATGTGGTCGTGATTGTCGTCGAAAATGCGGTCGTTGTTCCACACCGTGTGGCCCTTGGAGTCAAGGCAAAGGTGGCTCACCACAACTTCGTCGATGCCGTCGCCGGTGATGTCGATCGGGTAGATGTAGTGACCGAAGTAGTCCTTGAGCCGCTTCTCGCTGTGCTGCCAAAGCTGCTTCAGGTCGCGATCGTAAGCGGTGATGTTGATCGTGCCGCCGTAATCGGTGAACACCACCAGGTTGTCTGCGTAGCCCGGGCGGAATCGCGCGATGGCGGTGCGGAAATTGTTGTAGACGTGCGGCATCGGCCCGGTCGGCCATTCGACCTTTCGCCTGATCGCGCCGGTGCGCCCGTCGGCCATCACAAGCCATTCGACGCCGTCGAGGATGCGCCAGTGGATGACTTCGGCGAAACCGTCGCGGTCGAAATCCCAGACGGAACCGGGCGCTTCGAATTCACCGCGGAGCCGCGCGTTTTCGGCCGGCGCCTCCCAGGTCCATAGCTGCTTGCCGTCGTGGTTGAACATGTGCGCCGTGTAGTTCGACGTGAGCACGAGGAAGTCGGTCCGACGATCGCCGTCGACGTCGCCGAACTTGACGATATTGGCGGCCGGGATTTTGTAGTCGCGGAGCATTTCGACTTCTTCGGGTAGCTCGAGCGGCAGCAGGTCCTTTTCCGCGAAGTTGGCGTTCTTCGAGAGCACGATGACATTCAGAGAAGGTCTCGGCTTGATTGCGGTGAGACGGATCTCGACGGCGCCGCGCTTCAGTTCGAACGAGCCGCCGTTCTTGAACGCGAGCGGGCCGTCGCCGAACGTAGCCTCGCTCGCCTTGCCGCCGATCGCGACTTTGAATGAACTGCCGCTCGCGCCCTGGCTGCGAACCAGGAGATGGTAGTTCCCCGCCTCCGGAATGGCGACGGTGGCCACAGCGTCTTCGGTGGAAACCAGGTTGATCGCGCTGTTGTTGAAGAGCCAGACGTCGCCGGGGAGACGGCCGCCGATGGTGTCGCCCCGTGGGATCTGGTGGAAGAACTCGGACGCGTCGACCACGACAGTCCCGGGCGCCTGGCGCGCGGGAGATGCAGCCAGCAGCAACGATGCGGCAACCAGGCTCAGCATGGCGGCTACTCCACTCTATCCGGAAATGCGAACAGCGGCATGATGTCGACGGGGATCTCCGCGGCGCCCGAGAGCGCGGTCCTGAGCTCCGGCGGCATCTTGCCGTATTTGGCGAACCAGGCTTCGGCGCGCGCGCGATCCCCGGTGGCCTCGATCTCGAGCAACTCCTTGGCGAGCCGCGCGATGGCCGGCGC
>JBOGMR010000416.1:0-3748 GCA_050746825.1 Bryobacteraceae bacterium
GGACTGCGACGCGGGTTGGCCCTCCGCTTCCTTGCACAGCCCGCACTCACGCGCCGCCAGCGTTTCGGGTTTAGAGGCGTCGCAGGCGCAGCCCGTCACATCCGCGTACGAGGGGATGAGCGCGAGAAGAAGCAACGCCAGACGCTGCACCATCTCATTATAGGGCCTGAAACGTCCGTTACCACGTCTCTCGATAGGATGATGATATGAGGACCGACACTTATTTCAAAACGATTCTTACCGTCATTGCAGTTCTGCTGGCGGTCATCGCAATGCGTCCGGCCTTTCCATCGAGCGTGGCTACACGACGCTAAAAAAAGCCGGATGGCGCCGCACAGTTTCGCGGCAAGATGGTCGTCGACCTGAGGTTTCCCGACGCTTGCCGAGGCTCCGTACCCGATATCGCCGGAGCCGCGGCCTCCTGTGTCTGAACCAATGTACCTGGGCAAGTTCGAATTCTCGAAGCTCAAGCGGCGGTAGGTGGCCGCTCCCTCACGGTCGCGGTTCTGTGTCAGGCGCATTGCGCAGGGGCCTTCCGGCGGGATCCACGTTCGCGGCGGCCAGTAGCGCGGTCCCGATCATGAGGATCGAAATTTTGCACCGCAGATTCAGACACCGCGGCACGACCACTTGTTCCGCCACTATCATAAGAAGTAGCGAATGAATAGTCCGGAAAAGCCGTATCGGATCGTGGCGATCGGAGGCGGCACGGGGCTGTCGGCGCTCCTCCACGGATTGAAGAGGTACGCGCAGCGGCCGGGAGTGAATTCACTGGAGGAACCACTCGACGCCACGGTCGACATCACGGCGGTCGTAACGGTCACAGACGACGGGGGCAGCTCAGGGCGGCTAAGGCGGGAATTTGAAGTTCTGCCCCCAGGCGATATCCGCAGTTGCATGGTGGCGCTCTCGGAAGCCGAGCCGCTGCTGGCGCGCCTGTTTCAGTATCGCTTTCAAGCGGGCCGCGGCCTCAAGGGTCACAGCTTCGGGAACCTGTTCCTTACGGCGCTCACCGACATTACGGGTGATTTTCACCAAGCGGTGAAGCTGTCGTCGGAAGTGCTGAGGATTGTGGGATCGATTTATCCATCGACGAAGGCGAACGTTGCACTGGAGGCGCTGCTGGAGGACGGCACGAAGGTGGTCGGGGAGAGCAGGATCAGCAAAAGCACGAAGCGCATCGCGCGAGTTCGCCTGCGCCCAGTGCGTTGCCGGCCGCTCAAGGAGACGATCGAGGCGATCGCGCGGGCGGACCTGATCACGCTCGGCCCGGGCTCGCTGTTTACCAGCGTGATCCCGAACCTCCTGGTGGAAGGAATCCCCGAAGCGATCCGGCGGTCGTCCGCCGTGAAGGCTTACTTCGTGAACCTGATGTGGCAGCCGGGTGAGACGCAGCGCTTTCGCGCCTCCGATCACGTCCGTGCGATTTACGACCACTCGGGCCCGGAACTTCTGGATTACGCGGTCGTGAACGTGCGGGCCATCCGGCCGTCGCTGAAGAAGAAATACGCACGCGAGGAGGCGCTGCCGGTGGAGGTGGACATCGATGCCTTGAGCAAGCTCGGAGTCGAGGTCGTGGCGGGGAACCTGCTTCAGGAGTCAGAGAAGGTGCGGCACGATCCGGACGCCGTGGCGGCTGTTGCATTACAGCTTTCTCGTGAAGGGAGGCTGCGGAGAGAACTGGCGGCCATGGACACCGGGCGCGCGCAGTGGAGGGCGCATTGAGACAAGCAGACCTGACGATTGTGATTCTCGCGGCCGGCCTCGGTACGCGAATGAAATCAACCCGGGCGAAAGTGCTGCACCGGGCGGGCGGAATGACCCTGATTGAGCACGTTGCCGATACGGCGCTTGTGCTGACTCATCCTGAGCGAATCCACGTGGTGGTGGGCCACCAGGCCGAGCAGGTGCGGCAAACTGCGGGAGGGCGCGGCGTTTCCTTCATCGAACAAAAGGAGCAAAAGGGAACCGGACATGCGCTGATGGCCGCGAAAGAGCAACTCGCGGGACTCGGAGGGCTGCTGGCCGTGCTGTACGGCGATTGTCCTCTGATTTCCGCCCCGACGCTGCGATCGCTGATCGAACGGCAGCGCACCGGCGATGCCGCAGCAACGGTGATCACCACGCTGCTCGACGACCCCACCGGGTATGGGCGCGTGGTGACCGGCAACGCCGGCTGTGTGACCGGCATCGTCGAGCAGAAGGCCGCAACACCGGAGCAGCTCAAGATCCGCGAAGTCAATTCCGGCATTTATTGTTTCGATGCGAAGCTCTTCTGGCAGCACCTCGACGGCATCAAACCGGACAACCCGGCGCGCGAGTATTACCTCACCGACATCGTCGAACTGCTGCATCAGGCTGGACACAATGTGCAGGCGATACGGATCGACGATCCCGCCGAAGTGCTCGGCATCAACAACCGCATCGAGCTGGCGGAAGTGGACCGCGTTTTCCGCCAGCGCAAGACGCGCGAGCTGATGCTGGAGGGCGTGACCATAGAGAAGCCGGAAACCGTGACGATCGACGCCGGGGTGCGAATCGGTGCGGACACCGTGGTCGAGCCGTTCACGCAGATTCTGGGCGCGACGGTGATCGGCGCGAACTGCCGCATCGGCGCTTGCTCGATCGTCGAGGATTCGGAGCTCGCCGATGGCGTCCAAGTGGGGCCGTTCACGATCATCGGAACTTCGAAAGTGGAGCAAGGAGCGCTCGTTGGGCCATACTCGCGGCTGCGCGTAGACAATCACGTCGAGGCGGGCGCGCACATCGGGAACTTTGTCGAGTTGAAGAAGACGCGCTTGGGCGCCGGCGCCAAAGCGATGCATCTGGCGTATCTGGGCGACTCGTCCATCGGTAGAGGCGTGAACATCGGAGCGGGGACGATCACGTGCAATTACGACGGTGTAAACAAGCACGCCACGAAAATCGGGGACGGGGCGTTCGTCGGGAGCAACTCCACGCTGGTCGCGCCGATCGACATTGGAGAGGGCGCCTACCTGGGTGCGGGCTCAGTGATCACCAGCCCCGTGCCGCCGGGCGCGCTGGCAATCGGTCGCGGGCGCCAGGTGAACAAGGAAGGTTGGGCGGCGAAGCGCGCCGCACAGAAGAAATGAGCCGCGGCGCCTACGCCACATTAGCCGGCTGGTGCGCGAATCGCTTCTCGAAGACTGTCCAGCTCTAACGCCGGATCCAGTTGCGCGCCTGGATCTGTGGACCGGGACTGCTCCACCAACTCAACGATGCGCTCCAGCAAATGGAAGTTCCGTTCCGCGATGTGATAGCCGAGCCGGCGGTAGCTCTCGAACTGCGATTCATCGAAGAACTGGTCAGCCGTGCTCTGATGCGGGAACGCGGGCTGGTACGACTCGTATTCAAGCACGTCCTCCGGCTCGTCACCGGTGAGCGACGACTTGACGTAGAACAGCGTGCCCGTGATGCGGCGGCCCGTGAGCGGATCGGTTTCCGGATAGCAAATGGTCCCGACGGCGCAGTGGGCGCGGCTGCGGCGCGTCGAGTCGAGCTTCCGAAGCGGCTCGATGTCCACATCGATCTCGACGCCGAAGTCGGTGCGGCATTTTCGAATCGCGCTGCCGAGCCCCTGGAAGTGCTGCTCTGCGTCTTCCTCGGCATCGCAGGCGATGATGAGTGCGCAGCGGCGACGCACCAGTTCGTAGATCCCCAGGTTCTCAAAGTGGCCGCCGTCGGAAAGGCTGACGTAGCGGCGCTTGTCGTTCGAGAGGCCGAATAG
>JBOGMR010000417.1:0-4268 GCA_050746825.1 Bryobacteraceae bacterium
CCCTTGAACTTGACCGGGTAGACCCCCCGGAACAGCGTGACCCGGCGCCGCGTCTCCACCACCGAGCTCATGGCGTAGATCGGCACGTTGGTGTGCATGCGCGACATGAGGAGCACCGTCTTGCCGCTTTGCGTCATCGCCGCCACCGCCTTGATGTCGAGGTTGTTCGCCGTAAACACCGTGGCGCGCGCGATCGATTCCTCCACCTCCGCCGGCGCCGTGGCGATCCGGCGTTCCTGCGCGAGCGTGTCCTCCTTCTCCGCCTCGACGCAGACGCGCGCCATGGCCGCCACGGTTTCGACCGGGTAGCGGCCGGTCGCGGTCTCGGCCGAGAGCATCACGGCGTCGGTGCCGTCGAGCACCGCGTTGGCGACGTCCGACACCTCCGCGCGCGTCGGGATCGGGTTCACGATCATGGATTCCATCATCTGGGTCGCGGTGATCGTGATCCGCCTCTTCTCGCGCGCCAGGCGCAGCATGCGCTTCTGCAGCGCCGGCACCGCGGCATCGCCCACCTCCACGGCGAGATCGCCGCGCGCCACCATGATGCAGTCGGAAGCGTCGAGTATGTCGTCGAGCGCCGGAATCGCCTCCGCGCGCTCGATCTTCGCCACCGTCAGCGCGCGCCCGCCGGCCTTGTGCATGAGATCCCGCGCCCACTTGATGTCGGCGCCCGAGCGCGGGAACGAGACGCCCAGAAAGTCCGCCTTGAGCTCGGCGGCGAACCGGATGTCCTGCATGTCCTTCTCGGTCAGCGCCGGCGCGGTGAGCCCGCCGCCCTTGCGGTTGATGCCCTTGTTGTTGGAGAGCGTCCCGCCCTGCTCCACGACGGTGGTGATGCGCGGCCCCCGCACCGAGGCAACTCCCAGCACGATGCGCCCGTCGTCGAGTAGCAGCGTGTCCCCGGTACGCACGTCGTTCGGCAGGTTCTGATAATCGAGCCCAACCACCTGCTCGTCGCCGAGCTTGCAGTCGGCGTCGAGGGTGAACTTTGCCCCGGCCGCGAGGGTGATTTTTCCGTCCTTGAAGCGCCCGATGCGGATCTTCGGACCCTGCAGGTCCACCAGCACGCCGACCGCATGGCCCGCCTTGCGGGCGAGCGAGCGCACCAGCGCCACGTGCCTGCGGTGCTCGGCGGCGCTGCCGTGGGAGAAGTTCACGCGCACCACGTCGAGCCCCGCCTCGATCATGCGCGCGAGCGTCTTCGGGTCGGTCGAGGCCGGTCCGAGAGTGGCGACGATCTTGGTCCGTCGTGGCATCGTGGCTAGGAGCCGCCAATTGAGAAGGTGGCGTCAGCGGAGTTTACTATGCAGGGCAGAAACATGACTCTCTACGTTAAGCATGCTGTCGCACGACGTTAAACCGGCCTAGCCGGGCCGCGCGTTTCTCCACAACAGAACAGATTCTCCCCAACATTTCAGCTTGCTGATTTTCGAGCTCAAGAGAATCAAGAACCTTGCGAGCCTTTCCAGGCATTACAGCAGACAGTTCTGCGATTTTGCTCCAGACGATGCGCGGGTTCGCGCCGGAAACCTCGGCGAAGGCTTTCCAATGCCGCTCTTGGATCCAATCAGGGCGATCCTCGCCGCCGATTTTAAGTGCCAAGGTCAATGTCAAATCCTTATACACGGCTGTCGAAATCAGATCGTAGAATGGAGCGAGTGAGATGCCAGCTGATGTAATAAGCAAAGACAGATTCTTGGCGTGGGCGTCGGCATTTCCGACCATATAGTTGAAGATCACCCATGAGATGATTTCAAGCCGGCCTTTCGCCGGCTGGGCGCTGAATTTTCCAATGACTTCGAAGCATGCCGAAAGGCTCGGACCGCCCTCCTTTTCATATTTCTTGCTCGAAGGAAGATTGAGCGCCTGGCAGAAATCGATCTGGTGGATTCTGGCGAGCGCTCCGTCTGCCGTCTTGACCCGGTCATAGCGCTGTACGAGGTAAACCGGGG
This sequence comes from Bryobacteraceae bacterium, assembly GCA_050746825.1. Taxonomy (GTDB): domain Bacteria; phylum Acidobacteriota; class Terriglobia; order Bryobacterales; family Bryobacteraceae; genus JBOGMR01. Next base: position 1,956 of record JBOGMR010000417.1, read on the forward strand.
TTGGCTTACGAAGGACCACGGACTCGGGCACTGGAAGTCCCGACGCGGCAGCCAATTGCATGCAGAAATGTTCATTCAGCGGCATTTGTGGATAACCCGAAGATCCGGGTTTGAGGATGTGCGAGCTGGGCGCGCTCCCTTGGGGCAGGGCGAGCTTAATTCCATCGTAGTAAACGGGTAACTTATCTTGCGCGCCTGCCAAGGACAGGCGAAGCTCATCGTCGATGACAAGTAGCGGTCGCTTCTGCGTGTCGGCCAACACTTTGCTGAGCCGCTCGTCAGTAATTGCAACGTAGCCTTCGTTCGCTTTCGGCTTGTCCCCCTTGGGCCAAAGCGAAATCGCCCCGGCGCAATCACCGCCGATTTCCTCCAGCAAGCCGAACGTGTTTCGCTCGGAAACGCGCTTGAGCTTTGCGATTGCCGCGCGGATGTCTCCCTCGGGAAGCAGGTTGTCGAAGAACGCACGGGTAACCGTATCCGCGAATTCTTCTGCCTGCCGCGGCATCGTGACCGACAGGGGAATGAATTGCCCGGACTCGAGCCACATGCTCTCGTAGGCGAAGAAGAGCCGCCCTTTTTCCTCCCTCAGCCTTCCAGCCAAGTTCTCGTTCAGATAAACGTCAAGCGCGTCCGCCATCTTTCGTCCAGAAAGGCTGCTTTGGGCCAAGCATCAAGACAAGGCCGAGTCCATGTATGACCTTGAGCGTTGGCCCCAGGCGGACGGTTTCCTTCCCTCGTTCCAAGTCTGAAAGGAATCTGACTCCAACCCCGCACAGAAGGGCGGCTTCTGCCTGCCGCAATTTCATTACGACGCGAGCCTCGCGGACCGCCCTTCCGAGGTCCTTGACGGCGAAGACGTACGTGGTAGCGGCAGCTGTTGGCATGGCTCGCCCTGATTCTTTATTCCCGATCGGGAATATACAGGGTGGCCGACTGTAGGTCAAGAAAAATATTCCCGATCGGGAAAATAGAGACAAGCCGAACTACGTTTAGAGGAGGATTTTCCCGATCGGTAATATCGGGCTCCACTCTCTCCCTTTTAACTGAATCGACCACCGTGTAGGGGGTGTTCTAGGAGGCGCTGTCGCGAAGCCCCGTCTCAGAAAGAGGGCCACTGCGGTCACCAAGGGGCCGCTACGCTCTCGCCCGCTGAGCAAACACGGATTGCGGATGCGCTAGCCCGTCATGCGCCTAACGGAAAGTGAAAAAACAACGTGCGTTCGCTGAAAGCGTATCGAGTCTAAAGTTCGATATAGCCAAGATTTGCGAGGCGAAACGTTAGTGCCTGGATGCTTACCTTGTATTTCCCCGCCAATGTTTCGAGAAAATCATCATCCGCAAGCAGATCAAGATTTTTTCCACGAAGATCTCTTTCAAGCATTCTCGCTGGCATCAAGAGCTCCGCAGCAAACCAGTTCGCGGCCTCTATTACAGCATGCAAGCCTTACCCCGATGGGCGGCCTGGCGGCTGTTTGTCGTGGCGGGCGTGGCGTCTTGGCGGCTAATTTATGCTTTAGCGGCGCGCTGCTCGAGTACCTCGACAGCCGGCAGTTTCCGACCCTCGAGGAACTCGAGAAACGCGCCGCCTCCGGTGGAGATGTAGGAAATCCGGTCGGCGACGCCGAATTTCGCGATCGCGGCGAGCGTATCACCGCCGCCGGCGATCGAGTACGCCTTCGAGCCGGCGATGGCAAGCGCCAGCGTTCTGGTTCCGGCGGCAAACTGCTCGAACTCGAACACTCCCACCGGGCCGTTCCAGACGATCGTGCCGGCCCCGGCGACGAGCGCAGCAAGTCCCGCGGCCGTCTTCGGCCCGATGTCGAGGATCATGTCGTCGGGCCGGACTTCCGTCGCTGCAACGCGATTGGCGCGCGCGAGCACGGAGAGGTCGTTGGCCACGACCACGTCCTCCGGCAGCGGGACCTGCGCGCCGCGCGCCTGCATCAGGTCCATGACGGCCCGCGCCTCGCCCGCGAGCTCCGGCTCGGCGAGCGATTTCCCGATGGAGAGCCCCGCGGCGAGCATGAAGGTATTGGCGATGCCGCCACCGACGATCAGCTGGTCCACCTTCGCGGCGAGCGACTTCAGGATGGTGAGCTTGGTCGAGACCTTGGCGCCAGCGACGATGGCCAGGAGCGGACGCGCGGGGTTGCCGAGCGCCCGTCCCAGCGCTTCGAGCTCGGCCGCCATCAGCGGGCCGGCGCACGCGACGGGCGCGAAACGCGCCAGCCCGTGGGTGGTCGCCTCCGCGCGATGCGCCGTGCCGAACGCATCGTTCACGTAGACGTCGCACAGCGCCGCCATCTTGCGGGC
>JBOGMR010000418.1:0-5688 GCA_050746825.1 Bryobacteraceae bacterium
GTCCTCACATGTGGATTCCTGGAGCCTGGCGCGACATCTTCGATCCCACCTTCAAGTCCATCGACGACCCGAACGCCTGCTGTGTTTCGGTGATCGGCCGCTTGAAGCCGGGAGTGAGCCGCGACGCCGCACAAGCCGAACTGAATACCCTCAGCGCGCAGTTTCTTACTTCGGTCAAGCGCGAGCCCCGCGGTGTCCTCCTGACTGCTCCTTCTTTCCTCGCGAATCCGTCGGTGTTTGAGCGAGCCTCGGGGATTTTCCTGGCCATGGGGGTCGCGTCTCTGCTCGTGTTGTTACTCGCCTGCGCCAACGTCGCCAATCTGCAACTGGCCCGCGCCATGGCGAGGCGCCGGGAAATCGCGGTGCGTCTCTCGCTCGGCGCGAGCCGTGGGCGCATTCTTCGTCAACTCCTGGCGGAGAGCCTCTTGGTGAGCGCCGTCGCCGGAGCTGCCAGCGTGGCCGTTTCCGCGTGGGTGCCGGAATGGATTGTCCGCGTGGTGGTCAACCCGGGAGAGAGTCTTGCCCTCCGGTTCCTCAACGACATTCGGGTGTTGACGTTCATCCTGGCCGCGACGCTTGTCGCCACGATGTTGTTTGGCCTGGCGCCCGCATGGGGTGCAGTGCGCGATAGCGCCGCCTCCGGGCTGCGCCAGGGCGGTCGTGCGACCTCGACCGGCCGTATGCGATCCATCCTTCTCGGTTCTCAAGTGGCCTTGTGCGCCATCCTGCTCAGCGGCACTGCGCTGCTGGTTCGCGCTCTCGATCGTGTCCGGCACCTGGACACGGGTTTCCAATACGACAAGGTCATTCTCATCTCGACCGGCCTCGATGCGAGCGGCGTCACTGACGCGCAGGCGCGCGCGCTGCTTGCTCCGCTAGTAGACCGCATCGCCGGAATCCCGCACGTCGAGTACGTGGCGCATGCCACTGTGATCCCGTTCGGCAACAGTTTCAACGGAACGTCCGTTCCCGATCCTCGAACCAACGAGCGCGTCAGTATCGGATTTAACGAGGTGTCCGCGAACTTCTTCGAGACTCTGCGCATCCCTTTAGTGACGGGCCGTTCCTTCACGACAGAAGAGGAGGCCAGGATGGATACCGCGATCGTCAATGAGGCTGCCGCGCAGCGTCTCTGGCCCGGAGAAAACCCGCTGGGCAGGACGCTGCATGTCCGGCGCCCGCTTGTGGTAATCGGCGTGGTCCGCAATCTCGGTACACGTGGATTTGGATCGGAGCGGGATCCCTACATGTGGACTCCGTCCAAAGGAACCCGAGCTTCCCGCTTGTTGATCCGGCATTCTGGCGATGGCTCGGTGCTGATCATGGAGTCTCCGAAACTCGCGCGGGAAATCGATAGTCGCTTCCTGGCCTCCGCCGTGCCCTACAATGAGACGATTGCCAATTCGCTCCGTTCTGCCGATGCGTCAGCGGCTGTCGCGGGTGTCCTCGGTGCGCTCGCCTTGTCGCTGGCCTGTGTCGGCATTTACGGCGTCACGGCCTACAACGTCTCGCAGCGTGCGCGCGAAGTCGGCGTTCGCATGGCGCTCGGAGCGCGTCCGCGCGCGATTCTCGCGATGGTTCTCAAACAAAACCTGCGCACGGTGGCGATTGGCGCCGCGGTAGGAATCGCGGGCGCCGTCGCCTTCGGGCGGCTGCTGACCAGCCTGCTGTTTGGCGTAAAGCCCACCGACCCCCTGGCAATGCTGGTCACGATCACCATTCTGTTCGCCACGTCGGCGCTGGCAACCTGGGGGCCCGCCCGCCGCGCCTCACGTGTCGATCCCGCCATCACGCTGAGGCACGAGTAGCGATTCCGTCACTGCCGCAAGACGGCCGCGAGCGCGTCGAGCATCCTGGTCCAGCCGGCTTCCGTGCGGCTCGCGTACTCCGCCCAGCCGGGGTGCAGTTCGTGCGTCAGAGTAAGGCCGGTCCCGGTTCCCGACGGAGCGGCTTCAACGAACATCCATTTGCCGATCATTTCCGGATCGAGCCACGCATCGAAGACGCGTTCCGGAGATGCATCGAAGTGGCGTGTGACGCGTACATTGACTTGCTGTTTGGTCATTGTGAATGTCCTTTCTTCTTCTGAGCCCTGGAGGCGGCGCGATCTTCGGCTTTCAGCAAAGCGTCCAGGGCATTCAGTCGAGCGGTCCAGAGGAGCCGTTGAGACTCGATCCAGGCCGCAGCATCGTTGAGCGGCCGCGGATTGAAGGATAGAAGATGCTCACGTCCTGCGCGCCTGCGCCGCACCAGCCGGGCCCGCTCCAGCATTCGGATATGCTTCGAGACCGAGTTGAGCGAAATAGCAAACGGATGCGCAAGTTCGGTGACCCGCGCCTCACCTTTCGACAGGCGCCGCAGGATCGCGCGCCGCGTCGGGTCGGCCAGAGCAATCAAGGTTTGATCCAGGTTGACCGGCGCCGCCGTCACCATCGGTATATTCACCCTCTTGGATTAATAATGCCGGAACTTGTACGAGCCGGTCGAAGGCGTTTATCCGACGGTCTGGCCGGCGCGAGCCGTCACCAACTCGCGGCCCACCGCGTCCAGCACGCCATTGACGAAGTGCACCGATTCCTCACCGGAGTACCGGCGTGCCAGTTCGAGCGCCTCATCGATCACGACGGCTTGAGGCGTGCCCAGATCCATCATTTCGTACACCGCCAGGCGGAGCACGTTGCGGTCGACGCAGGGCATGCGTTCGATGCGCCAGTGTTCGGTGTGCCGCGAGATGCGATCGTCAACCTCGGCCAGCTTGCCGACAACGCCATGCACAAGTTGATCGACAAACGAATCGCGCTTGGGAGGCACTTCGGTTTCTTCCGAGTAGAGAGAATCGTAGTAGGCGCAGATGGCGTCGTCTACAGATTCCCGGCGCGCGTCCCATTGAAACAGAATCTGGAGCGCTCTCTGCCGGGCTCTGCGGCGCGACGCCATATCAAGCCGAGCCTTCCCGCAGGCGCCGCATCAGGTGCGCCATTTCGATGGCAGTCATGGCGGCGTCGAATCCTTTGTTGCCGGCTTTGCCGCCCGCGCGATCCATCGCCTGATCGAGCGTGTTGCAGGTGAGCACGCCGAACCCGACGGGAACACCCGTGTCGGCGGACACCTGCGCGATGCCCTTGGCCGCTCCGCCGGCCACGTAATCGAAGTGCGGTGTCTCGCCGCGGATCACAGCGCCCAGGCAGATGATGGCGTCGTGACGCTTCTGCCGCGCCAGTTCGCGGGCCGCCACCGGCAGCTCCCAGGAACCGGGCACCTTCACAATCTCGATATCCGATTCTGCGCAGCCGGTGCGCGCGAGCGCGTCAAGCGCTCCTGCAAGCAATCGATCGCCGATGAAGTTGTTGAACTTCGCCGCTACAATTGCGAACTTGAACCCCTTCGAAATCAATTGACCTTCGATCACTTTGCTCGGCATGGTCGGCTATGCCCGCGACTCTCATTCGGGATTCCCTAGCGCACCGTATGAGATAATTGAAACCTAAGCTCATCATACAGTATCCATTCGCCGCAGTATGGATCGCCCATTCATCCGAAATTTCTCTATCATCGCGCACATCGACCACGGCAAATCGACGCTCGCCGACCGCCTGCTCGAAGTCACGGGCGCCCTGTCGCAGCGCGAGATGATGGAGCAGGTCCTCGATTCGATGGACCTCGAGCGCGAGCGCGGCATCACCATCAAGGCGCACGCCGTGCGGCTGAACTACAAAGCGCGCGACGGCAATGTGTATCAACTCAATCTGATCGACACGCCGGGTCACGTCGATTTCAGTTACGAAGTTTCTCGCAGTTTGCAGGCTTGTGAGGCGGCGCTGCTGGTGGTGGATGCCTCGCAGGGCGTCGAGGCGCAGACACTGGCTAATACGTACCTGGCGACACATCACAACCTCGAGATCATTCCCGTCATCAATAAGATCGATCTACCGGCAGCGGAGCCCGAACGGATCCGCGAACAAATCGAACAGGTGATCGGCATCGACGCGACCGAGGCGATTCTGGTGAGCGCCAAACAGGGTGTCGGGGTCGACGACGTGCTCGAGGCGATCGTGCATCGCGCGCCGCCGCCGAAAGGGTCGGAAGACGCGCCGCTCCGCGCTCTCATCTTCGACTCGTGGTTTGACAGCTATCGCGGCGTGATCATTCTGGTGCGCGTCATCGACGGCCGCCTGCGAGTCGGCCAGAAAATCCGCTTGTGGTCGAATGGCGAGGTCTACGAGGTGGAGGGCCTCGGCTATCAGTCGCCGAAAGCGATACCTTGCGAAGAGCTTTCGGCAGGCGAGGTCGGTTTCCTTCACGCCAATATCAAGACCGTTTCCGACGCCAAGATCGGCGACACGATCACGGACCACGAGAATCCCGCCGCCGAGCCGCTTCCCGGATTCGAAGAAATCAAACCGATGGTGTTCGCCGGGCTCTATCCGGTCGAATCGCACGAGCATGGCTTGCTGCGCGACGCCCTCCAGAAATTGCGCCTCAACGACAGCGCCTTCAACTTCGAGCCGGAGAACTCGGTCGCGCTGGGCTTTGGATTCCGCTGCGGATTCCTCGGGCTGCTGCACCTGGAAATCGTGCAGGAGCGGCTGGAGCGCGAGTTCCAGATCAACCTGATCACCACCGCGCCGAGTGTGCGCTACCGCGTCACGGCCACGGACGGCTCCCTCATCGAGGTGGACAACCCGACCAGGTTTCCGAATCCGTCCGAGATTCGCCAGATCGAAGAACCGATCATCGACGCGACGGTGATCACGCGCGAGGAATACCTGGGCGGGATTCTGAAGCTGCTTGAAGAAAAGCGCGGCGTGCAGAAAAAGTTCGAGTACATCGGAGCCGGCAGCGGCCGCGTGATGCTGCTGTATGAATTGCCGCTCAACGAGATTGTGCTCGATTTCTACGACCGGCTCAAATCGGCGTCGCGCGGCTATGCATCGCTCGATTACCACTTAGCGGGCTTCCGAGTTTCGCCGATGGTGAAGCTGGATGTGCTGATCGCCGGTGAGCCCGTAGACGCGCTGTCGATCATCGTCCATAAAGACTTCGCCTACGAGCGCGGCAAGACGCTCATCGAGCGTATGCGCAAGCTGATTCCGCGGCAGATGTTCGAGGTGGCGCTCCAGGCGGCCATCGGCAACAAGATCGTTTCGCGGGAAACCATTCCGGCGATCCGCAAGAACGTGCTCGCCAAGTGCTACGGCGGCGACATCACGCGCAAGCGCAAACTGCTCGAAAAGCAGAAGGAAGGCAAGAAGCGCATGAAGCGGGTGGGCCGCGTCGAGATCCCGCAGGAAGCGTTTCTCGCGGTGCTCCGCGTGGGTGAAGAGTCCGGCGAGTAGGCGCTGCGGGACCGCAGGTACCGTGAGCGAGCGGTGTCAGGTGCGGTAGCTGGCGTTGATGCGGATGTAGTCTTCCGTCAGGTCGCACGTCCAGAACTCGGCTTTGCCTTTCCCTCCGCCGCCGATTCGAAACTCGATGCGGCACTCGCGTTGGCCAAGTTTGCGTTTGAGCTCGTCCTCGGAAAAGCCGGCAGCCAGGCCCGCGCGGCAGACCGGCACGCCTTGCATGTCGATGCCGGTTTTGCGCGGAGCGAAGACCACGCCCGAGTTCCCGGCCGCGGAAAGAATGCGTCCCCAGTTGGGGTCGGCGCCGGCGATGGCGGTCTTGACGAGCGGCGAGTTGGCGATGGCG